>NZ_JBNNLZ010000020.1:0-89514 GCF_050272295.1 Lysinibacillus sp. NPDC048646 | reverse complement strand
AAATACGTGGTTTTATCATTCCTATCCTCGGTTATAAAGTTAGGATTTCCGAAGAAATCCCTTGTATTTTCACACATTAGTGCTTATAACAAAACTTGTCGCGCTGCCTCGTTAGCTCAATAAGAAAAAAAGAGCTGCATATGCAACTCAATGATCTTTAATTAACGCCTCCGTTAGTTTAAGTATATTCATTCACAAATGTGCAAATAAGAGTGCAGAGCTAGTCTATCAAGCAAGAGTATAACGCATTTAAAAGTTAAGAATGCGAACTTTAATACCGAAAACACCTGATGAAAAACAAATACTCAAAATCAAGAAAGCGATTCCTGCTATAATTATTAATTGGTTATTTTAAGGATGTAGAGATGGAATTGCTTGACACCAATCAACTGAAGGAATATCTTGCTATATCCGGCAAGCACTTAAAACCAGCCAGTCTTGCACACTTTATGAAATCATTTTTTCGTTGGTCTCATGAGGAAGGATACCTGAGTAAGAATCCAACTTCCAAAATTAAAGAACCGAAAGTAGGGAAACGGATACCCAAGTATTTAACCGAACGGGAGATTGAACATTTTCGTGAATCCTGTCATTCCGCAATGGAAAAAGCGATTTTCGAATTCATGTTTTCTACTGGTTGCCGAATTGGAGAAATAGTTGCGTTAGAAAAGAACCATAACTTTGCTCCACTTGACTAAAGCACTCCGTTAGTTGAATAACAACAATCTTTTAGAAAACAGCCATTATTTATAACAATAATGTTTAGTTGCCTACATTGTTGTTATAAATTTTTATTTTAATCTAAAACAACTTTTTATGTTAATTGAAAATAAGTTGGAAACTTATCCACAGATTCCAACTTTTTTTGTACGATTCCAACTTTATTTGTTCTGTACAAGTGAAATTTTTCCATCAAATGGATTGACAAAAATAACCTTACGTTATATGGTTAGTTACATAACTAATTAACCAATGGACTAGGAGGTGGATTGTGAGCTATTCGTTAAGCAATGAAAAGCCTATTTTCCAACAAATTCGCGAACGCATTGAGGACGCTATTCTCGATGAACTGTTACAGCCTGAAGATCGCATTCCATCAACAAATGAATTTGCAAAGGAATATCAAATCAACCCAGCTACAGCAGGAAAAGGTGTGAACGAATTAGTGGATAAGGGAGTCATTTATAAAAAACGTGGAGTCGGTATGTTTGTCAGTACTGATGCTCGAAAGATACTAATTGCTGAGCGTAAAGAAAGTTTTTTTGCCCAGCATATTGAACCATTGAAAAAAGAAGCAACAAGATTAGGCATCTCACATGAAGAATTACAAAATATGTTACAAAGGGGATAACTTATGAGGATTGAAGTGAGGAATGTAAGTAAATCGTATAAGCACAAGCAGGCGCTGAAAAATGTCACATTTACGATTGAAGGGCCGAAAATCATTGGTTTCTTAGGTCATAACGGTGCTGGAAAAACAACATTCTTAAATCTGGTAGCAGGACTAATTGACACATCCAGCGGAAGTGTTTGTGTGAACGGAGAAAATGTCTTTAATGCCTCAACTATTTTACGGGACATTTGCTTTGTTGCAGAGAGTGGCAATTTTCAAGAAGAAATGACCATCGCTCAAAGCCTAAAGGCCAATAGCTTCTTTTATCCAAAATGGGATGCAGACCTTGCTTTGGAGCTACTCGAGGTCTTTGCGCTTAATCCGAAAGATAAAGTGCAAAGTCTGTCAAAGGGAATGATATCTGCACTAGGCATTATTACAGGCTTTGCCAGCAATGCCGGCATCACGATTTTTGATGAACCGTATATCGGGCTAGATGTAGCCGGACGTAATACATTTTATAATTTATTGATTGAACAGCAGGCTGAAAATCCAAGATTATTTATTTTGTCCACGCATTTAATTGATGAAGCAAGTGAGTTGTTTGAGGAAATCCTTATACTTCACGAAGCACAATTACTGCTTCATAAAACGGCAGATGAATGGCGGCAACATATTGTTGCTGTAAAAGGCAGCTCTCACGCTGTCGAGCAGGCAACTGCTGGCTTGGAGGTTATTTACCAGCATTATTTTATGCATGAAATGATCGCCGTTGTTTATGCCAATGGCCGCACGATCGAAGGCGACAATATTACATGTGAAAGTGTTTCTGTACAAGACATGTTGGTGTATTTAAGTAAACAACAGAAAGCGAGGGCAATTGTATGAATATAGTAAAGGGTAGCTTTTATGTATTATTTCAAAGCTATAAAAAGAAGAATATTATTTTCTGGAGTATTTTATTTTCCATTGTTTTGCTGTCGTTTTTCTTAGATACCTTTTTTGGCAAATATATTTCCTTTGTCATCACGATTTCTATTCCTGTCTATATTTTTTATAGTACAATGGGCGCAAAAATATTAAATAGAACCTTGCCCTATTTTTTAAAGCTTGGCTTAAGTCGTAAGCAGTATTTATGTAATGTTGGACTCTTTTTCATTGTTTGGAGCATCACAGGTGCACTCATTATAGCCTGTACACATAAATTGATATCTTTCTTCTATAGCTTGCTAGATGTTAAAGATATTATTATTATCCACCCAATTTTATTGTTTGATGGTTCCTCTTCCTTTTTACAAACAGTCATTTTAGACACAGTGTTACTACTGTTTTTCCTCATCTCTGGACTTTTATTGAATGTTGTCTTTTACCGTTTAGGTACACTAGGTGGCTATAGTTTTATTGGACTGCTTGCATTAATTCCGATTGTCATGGTGATTTTCGAATGGTATATCCCACTGTTTAATCTGCTATCAGAGGCTTCCGTTTATGTGCTATTAAGTAGTTTACTAGGACTCAGTATTTTGCTCTACGCCGTGATTATAAGTGCAATGCAAAAGGCTTCGGCAAATCCGGCCTGAATCCTTTAAGAATTAATGCCATAAGATGTACAGATACGAAAATTAGCCTCGAAAGGAATCGACGAAATGAACAAAAAGATTGCCTTTAAGCTTATAGGTTTGGAATTACTGTTAATATTTTTCTATGTTTTCAACGGTGCTTATGTATCTATTCAGCAACCTTCTAGCCCATTATTACAGTTTGTCTTGTTGATACCATTAGCGTTAGGACTCCTCATCTATATTGCGTCGAAAAAAAAGTGGAGCAATTACTTCTTTATTCATATCAATAAAGAAAATATTCTGATATACAGTCCACTCATTCTTGTTTTATGTATCATTTTAATAGGAACAAAAGGATTAAATTTCGACTCCTTTAGCGATTTACTTTTAATGTTTATCATGCAAATGTTCATCGTTGCATTTATTGAAGAAACAGTTTTCAGAGGAATTATGCTTCGAATATTGTTAACGAAGGGTGCATTTACAGCAGTATGGATTTCTAGCATACTTTTTGCTGTCACACATGCCTTACAGCTACTTGGCGGGCAATCCGTTGAAGATACCATCATACAAATTATTTATGCACTACTCGTAGGACTTGTGCTTTCGTTACTAATTCTGGATGGTCAATCCATTCTACTAACGATTCTATTTCATGGCTTCAATAATTTCTTCAACTTCATGGGCAATACAGAAAGTTCAATGTTGACAGGATATATCATTATTTTTGTACTATTTGTATATATGCTATTCCTATGGAAGCGAGTAAAGAAAAAAGTAACTGTTCAATAACGAAGGATCAAAATGCCAAGCCAACAAAATTTAGCACTTGGCATTTTGATTTGTGAAACCACAAAAAAAAGCAACTGTTTACATTCATAAGATGCAAACAATTGCCGTTTCGACTAGAAGAGTAGGTGAGCAACTAAAGCTGCAATTGGTAGTGAAATGATCGTACGTAATAAGAATAGGACAACTAAATCAAAAAATTTCAGTGGGATTTTTGTACCTAAAATAAGACCACCTACTTCAGACATATAGATTAACTGTGAAACAGAAACAACAGCAATTACAAAGCGTGTCGTTTCAGCTTCAATACCTGCACCCAAAATTGAAGGCAGGAACATATCTGCAAAGCCAACAACCATTGTTTGTGCTGCCTCAGCCGCTTCTGGTAAGCCGAGCACTTTTAAAATAGGTTCGAATGGCATCCCTAACACTGTAAAAACACTAGTGAATTCAGCAAGCATTAAAGCAGTCGTACCAAATGCCATAACAATGGGTGCTACGCCAATCCATAAATCCAAAACATTTCTAAACCCATCTTTTAAAAATTGGCGCGGATCACGATTTGCATGTGCGACTGTTAACGCATTTTCCAAGCCATGTGTCACAGAATTATAGCCTTTTGGTAATTGTTCACGTGATAAATCTACTGGTGTACCGTCAATATAAGTGTCTTCCTTGTTGGCAAGCGGATAAATTCGAGGCATTATGATTGCAAGCACAATCCCACAAAGTACAACCGTTAAATAATATGGGATAAAATAGCGCTCCAAATGAACTGTCTCTAACACCACGATACAGAAAGTAATAGACACAACAGAGAAGCTGGTTGCAATAATAGCAGACTCTTTTTTCGTGTAGTTCCCCATCTCATATTGTTTACTCGTCATTAAAACACCAATTGTCCCATCACCAACCCATGAAGTAAGTGCGTCAACAGATGAGCGTCCAGGGCTTTTAAAAAGTGGACGCATGATTTTCACCATCATTGTACCGAAAAACTCAAGCAAGCCGAAGTTTGTTAAAAACGGTAATAACAGTCCAGCAAATAAGAAAATTGTAAATAAAAATGTTACCAAGCCATCATTAGGATTCATTAATAATCCACCAGTATTTTCATTGATAATGGCAGCTGGGCCGAAATTAAATACAACCATTGATGCAAAGACTAAACCGATAAGACGAATGATTGTCCAAAACCAATTTACATAAAATAATGAATCTAAAATACTAGGTTCTTTGGTATTTTTTCGAGGAATAAATTTAGCAATGACTGAGCCAATAGCAGAAATAGCAAACATCGATACAGTAAAATAGCTAATGACAGGTGACACAATTCCCGCTAGTAAATTTGCTAAAATAGCAATCGGTACTTTCCATCCTGCATCTGTTAAGACTGGTGTCATGAATAATAGGACACCAATAAGAGATGGAATAATGAAGTAAAAGTAAGTGGAAGTAGGATGTTTTTTCATATTTTTAAAAAAACCTCATTTCTCTATTTTGATTGGAGTTTATACATGCTTGCTAGTTATGCACCGTTAAAAAGCTAATATATGTAAGTTTCATTTCTTCTGAATGAACAAAGAACAAATAAAAAAACATTCCCCTAAAAAGTAATCAAGGAATGACCAAGCGCTACTGTTTTATAATTAACATAGGCATTCACAATTTCTTAATATTAAGCCGGACTTCAATCTAATGCTGTATTTAACGTACCAAGCTACACTCTTCAATTTTCTTAGAATAATTTCATTCATTAAGATGATTTATATAGTGTAAAGTGCTTATTTAAATTTGTAAAATAAATTATTGTGTTAAAAGTTAATTTCTCCATTTCCAGTCAATTAAATCTTTCAAAAATCTAAAATTCCTCAAAATAATAGAGATTCTATTCATACCTCTTTCATATTATTTAACGATAATACGGACATTTAGTTGTATCTAGAATAATACCATCCTTTTCATGTTTTTATAACATCTCTATGTTACAAAACTATTGTAATCTTTATCATATATTCTGTTCACCCTTATAAAAAATGAATTTTTATACAATTAAAATAATTATAGACATTACACTATATCTTCAAAACTAATTTACTTTGTGCAAATTTGTATCACCCAAATAATCTGTAACTTCTCTCAGCCTGGGCCTTTGTATAAATCTTAAGTGAGCCATTAACATGCAAGGCATGCGATTTTCTTTATTAGGACCAATCACCACCTTACCTTTTGCTATGTCCTTCCCCTAACTTTAAACGTGTTCCATTGCTACAAGAAAATAAAAAATCCCTTAGCAAGTCCGAATTATTTAACACTAATAACAACAAGAATCAACCTGAAGATTTTAAATTTTGTCTTCCATTACTCCTCTATTCCTTTAATTGGTAGTTCATAATACTTAGGCATTACTCGTTTAATTGCCTAAGAGATTTAACCAACACTTAATAGGCATACAAATAGACCAGTTAGTCTTCCATCTCATATGTTAATTATGAACCACAACTTATCAAAACAGGAGGTTTTAACATGTTTAAACGTAATCGTCGCCATGGAAGAGGACCACATTGCTGTCCGCCACAAACAATGCCTACGCAATTTGATCCACCACAGTTTTTACCAGCTGAACAATATGTTCGTACTAACTATATCCATACTGTCGTACCACACGTTCAACCAGCTCATATCACAACTGTCAACAAACATATCTTCGATCATCAATATTTCTTCCCTTGCACGGAATCCGTAGTGAATGAATGCTGTGAAAATCACACACTTTGTGAAATGCCACATAATCCTTGCCATATGCCGCAACACTGCCCAATGCCACATCATCATAAACATATGGGCTATTAATGAAAGAGCGCGATGGGGCTATTTTCTGCCTCATCGCCTTTTTGACTATCTTATATTTCCTTAATCTAATATGTACATGCTAGTAAGTTTAATTTGACCATGACTTTAAATTGGCACTCAGGCTAACCTCATTTCAAGTTGTGCATCCTTATTACTCTGGAAAAAGGATTTTCGCTGCCCTAACAGAAATAATTGTCGTACACAGTGTTACATCGTTATTCCAAGGCAAAATAGATATCGGTAATAGTAATGAATTTTTTTAAAATGCTGCTTCATGTTTAATTTCGATAAATTTATGATACATTCTCTATTTTCAAATTACATTTCAGGCAATTCGTTTACATCGCTTATGGTAAATGTATGGAAATTTTTTATTGTATTACATATTCCATAAAAGGCGTTGAAGCCCAGAGCCCCCAACGCTTTTGATCACATTTGTTAATGGGATAATCAGCTGTTGTCGATCCACAACAATTTGGCGATTCCGTTGAATTTGGACCTATAATTTTTCACGCTGACACTGGCAATTACTCAACAAATATTAAAGGGTCACTTCCCATCCAAAAGTGACCCAAACCAACAAATCAGGATGTGCAAAGCTAAATTAGCTTTACACTACTATTACTATGATGTGATAGCTATTTATGTCTAGCTATTTGCCTGTAAACTAGAACAAAAAAATAAAAAGCCGCAGTGAGTTGGTATGAATTAAATTCCATTACATACATTAGTTTTGGGATAGCACCTTTAGCATCGCCCCACGATGTTTTCGTACTTCGCTATCCCATTTTTGTACATTTTACTCATATTGTGCGGTAGTTAGCATGTAGCGTGTTGATTGATGTAGAGAATTTATTTTTAAAAGTGGATAGTACGTTATCTCCAAACAATGCTATGAAAATAGTTTTATTATTTTTAATATATTTTAAAATCTCTACAAGATTTTTTTCATGATATTCATTATTTTCATTCCTGCTCATTTATGACACTATTGATATTAGTATTGAGATAATAACACATCGAAATGAATTGATTGTTGTCTTCCGAATTTGAATTAATATAATAAATCATAAATCAGCATCAATAACTCAACGTAATGTTGAAATAAAAAGGAGTATAAAAATTATGAAAAAATTTTTAAAAATATTCAAATGGATGGTAATTATAATGACAGCAAGCCTATTATTGATTATTACCGTTAACCATTTTAATCCAGCCCCCTTTTTAAAAGTTACAGGGAGTTTTCTAGGTGCTGAGTACAGTTACGATGAGAGTGTTAAACAAACAGAAGAGGTATTAAGTGATAATACAAAAGTATATAGAAATGTTACCTATGCAAGTAATTATACTAATAATTATTTAGATATTTTTGTACCAGAAGGAGATACAACAACTACAAGACCCGTGCTTTTTAATATACATGGTGGCGGCTTTGCATGGGGTGATAAAGTAGATGATGAAGAATTTGTTCAACACTTTGTTGATGAAGGATACATTGTAGTCTCAATGAATTATGCTTTATCTCCTGATAATTTATATCCTGTTCCAATTATTCAAGCAACAGAAGCCCTAGGTTATGTTGCTGAAAATGCACAACAATATGGTATCGATAAAAATAACTTTGTGATTTCTGGTGGTTCGGCTGGTGGACAATTAGCAGGCCAATTAACTATTATTCAAACTAATAATGAATATGCAGAAAAATATGGATTTAAGGCAACAAAGGATATATCAATAAAAGGAGTTATTTTAAATTGTGCCTTATTAGATATAACACGTGTCGATAATACAGGTTTCACATTTACAAACTGGCTTTTCAACGGTATGGTTAGAGCTTATTTTGGTTCAAATGAGTTTGAAAGTCTATCCGAGGTTGCTGAGGCAAATGTTATTGAAAATACAAATGTGGATTTTCCAAGTACTTATTTAACTGACGGAACAGTTGCAACCTTCACTGATCAAGCATTAGATTTCAAAGAAAAATTATCATCTTTTGGAATAGATGTAACAATATATATTACTCCTGAAGAATCGAATCAAGCACATGGTTATAATGGTAATTTTTCAACAGAGGAAGCACAATACAATATAGCTCAAGAGTTAGACTTTATGAAGAAAGTCACTCAGTAATAAAATAAATAACAACCATACAGATTTAGGAGGAACTTCTAGTGTTGTGCAATTATCTACCATTTGGTGGGAAATAATATTGTTTATCCAATGACAAAACAAATAAAATTTCATCATGAAATACCAATGGGAACCATCATGACATATACATAGACTATCACTCACATTATAAGATTCCCTCTTTAGCAATCCCTCCGAAAAGTGACGGCTTTTTTATAAAAATCATGTGAGCATGTAACGCCTGACTTGATTTAATTTTGATTAAAAAGAACCATTGCTTATTCTCAAGAGTCATATACTTCTCCACAGTATTGATCACTCTACTTTTCTTGAGGATAAATCTAAATCACTTTGTAAACAGAAAGTGGTCCTTTTTTATAGATTTTGAATATTTTTAAATCTATTCCAAAGGCAATAAATTATATAAACATAACTATGGCGTCATATAAATAGTAATTAAAGCTAAGCTGGCTTTACACCTCCAAATTCCTTTCTAAGGGTCACTACGCCCAAGTGACCCTGTTTTATACCTTTTTTCATCAGATTGTTCATTAGTTTGCTGTAGCCTAAAAGACGCCGCAGCTTTTTCCATGTCATAATTTACATATATTACATACATAGGTGATGATATGGAAAACAATAAATTGGTTTGTAAGGCTTGCGGTAGTGATTCCTTTACAACCGGTCAAGTTGGTGATGCTAGTACTTATGGTAGTGTTAAACCTATCGGATCTGCATTTACTGCAGGATCCCCATTTATTTTTCGCTTTTGTAAGGTTTGCGGCGAAGTAGCTTCAATCAAGGTTGTAATACCGCAAAAATTCAAGTGGTCACTTATATTTTATATTTAGGGTCACTTCTAGCAGTGTGACCCTTTAATAGTTTCTTTCTTCATATTGTTCAGTAATAAAAATGTACTCGACAAAAAAGAACTATACTTTACAATAAAGTTATATACTGAAAAAAGATGTATACCCTGATTATATAACTCTAATGAGTGGAGTTTAGTCGTATCTTTTTTGATACAGATAGTTTCTACTCAATCATTTGGATACATCCTTTTTGTGGATTAAAATAAAGTATAAATACCTAGGAGAATATCGGAAAATGATTGATAATAATTTATTTAGAGATGATTTTATCATTATTACCGGAGGTCCCGGTTCTGGTAAAACAACTTTGTTAGATGAAATACTTAAAAATAACTATAACTACATTCCTGAAATTGCAAGAGAAATCATTCAAACACAAGTTTCTTCTGAAGGTGATGCGCTACCTTGGAAAAATGTAAAAAAATATCGTGATTTAATGTTAGATAAATCAATAGAAAGCTTTATTTCAGCATTGACGAACCCTCAAAAACAACCTTTATTTTTTGATAGAGGCATTCCAGATACTCTTGCCTATACTCACTTAATTAATATTCCAATTTCGAAGAGACTTGAATCAGCAACTAGAAAGTACATGTATAACAAGAAGGTGTTTATTTTACCCCCTTGGAAAGACATATACAAAACTGATTCTGAAAGAAAACAGGATTTTGAAGAAGCTGTAGCAACTTATAAAATCATGTTTGAAACTTATAAACATCTTGGATATGAACTTATTGAAGTACCCAAACTGATCGTTGAAGAAAGGGCAAGCTTTATTATTAAAAATGTAGTATCTTGGGAGCTTTAGATGGAACGCTATTTGTACAATCAGCAACCAATCCTCAAATTGTTCAGTACAACAATCCTACAACCTAGATAATAATTATTTGTATTTGTCACTTTTCATCTCTTTAATTCATAGGATACAGTTGAGATGCTTGATCACTATGAAAGTGAAGGGGATATTGTAATGAATGATTATAAAAAAAATCCACAACAATCTTTGGATACAACAGAAATTCAAATAGCTAGACTTGCATATATCGGAGCTTCAATCTCAACATTGGGGGATGGTCTATCTGCTGTTGCAGCAGGCCTAGCGCTAAATGCATTAGAAAAATCGAGTAACCAGAATCCTCAAAACCAAAATAATGATCAATCTAAAAGTTCAGAAGACATGCAAAAACAGATAGACTATTTAATAAATGAACTAAAACAAGTAAAAAAAATGATGCGATAACTCCAACTTACTGACAAGATACTTTTGATTAATTGTTATTTTGAAGTTTTAATAAAAAGAGGTGTAATCTTTTGCAATAGCCACAAATGGCGAATTCAATGCCATTCGATTTTACGAACGCTTGGCTCAACTTGCTCCAAACGGTGAAATTAGAGATAGAATTCTTGAAATAAGAAATGATGAAATACGTCATTATCAAAGTTTTCCCTACATTTATACATGCATTACAGGACAGCAACCATGTCCTCAAATAACCGAACAATTGCCAACTTAACTTTAAAAGTGGAGTGATAACCGCTTTTAAAGATGAACAAGAAGCAGTCGAGTTTTACCTTAGAGTAGCTAGGGAACCTTATATTCCATATATCAGTAACCAATTTAGGTCGAATGCTTTAGATGAACAGAGTCATGCTGTTTGGTTTTTATTTTTTTATAACAAAATACTAATGA
The DNA here is from genome assembly GCF_050272295.1 of Lysinibacillus sp. NPDC048646. Classification (NCBI taxonomy): domain Bacteria; kingdom Bacillati; phylum Bacillota; class Bacilli; order Caryophanales; family Bacillaceae; genus Lysinibacillus; species Lysinibacillus sp. NPDC048646. The sequence continues at coordinate 78,285 of NZ_JBNNLZ010000020.1, read as the reverse complement.
CGCTACCGACTATTGAGGTCGGTTTCTTTATTAACTCTTGTTACTGAACATTTTTTATCAGATATTCACTGTGATGAAATTCAAAATTCCACTTTGATATATCTGTTTAAGGTAACCTTCTACTCCTTCTTACTCAACTAACCGGCCACGTTAGCACAAGAAGCGATTGTTCAATTAGGTTGTTGCACAGTTTATTTCCATTCATTAGCCAAAAGTCCATAAATAACGTGGTCTACATAATGGTCATATAACCACTCTGCTTGTCTTATTCTTCCTTCTTCTTTAAAATCGAACCTTTCTGGAAGTGCTCTACTTTTTTTATTTTCAACTGCGACTCTAACTTCAATTCGATTTAGTTTAAGGTCATTGAATCCGTAATCAATTAATGTTTTGAATGCTTTAGACATTATACCTTTACCTTGAAATTTTTCACCTAACCAATAACCCACAACACCAATTTTGTTATTCTTATTGATTTCATTAAATCCGATTGTACCAGCAATTCTTCCATCTTGATTTGATCATAAATAACTTGTCTTCTGTATTTCGATGCGAAGACGATATGATACTTACATTCCCTTGTTATATGTGCTCATAGCAAGGGGTTTTCCAAAAAAAAGAAAAGCGTTGGAGCCTAGAGCCCCAACGCTTTTAATTAATACATTTTTAAATATTGATCGCGTTCCCATTGGTGTACTGTTGTGCGGTACATGTCGAACTCGATTTCTTTTGCTTCTTTGAAGTTTGCATAGATATGTTCACCTAGCGCTTCTTGAGCAATTTTGTCTTTTGCTAGTAATGCTAAAGCGTCATCCAGTGCTGGTGGTAAATTTTCAATACCATTTGCCTTACGTTCTTCTTCACTCATTACATAGATGTTACGGTTGATGGCAGCTGGTGGTGTTAATTGTTGGCGGATTCCTTCTAGGCCCGCTTCTAAAATAACAGCCATTGCTAAATATGGGTTTGCTGCTGGGTCCACTGAACGTACTTCTACACGAGTTGAAAGACCGCGTGCAGATGGAATACGGATAAGTGGTGATCGGTTTTGCGCTGACCATGCTACGTAACATGGCGCTTCATAACCAGGAACAAGTCGTTTATAAGAGTTAACTGTTGGGTTTGTTACTGCTGTGAAACCTTGAACATGCGCAAGAACTCCTGCCATGAATTGCATAGCTGTTTCAGAAAGACCTAGTTCTGTTGATTTATCGAAGAATGCATTTTCTTTACCTTTAAATAAAGATACGTTGAAATGCATACCAGAGCCTGCTTCACCGAATAATGGTTTTGGCATGAATGTAGCATGTAAGCCATGTTTGCGTGCAATTGTTTTCACAACTAATTTGAATGTTTGGATGTTATCACAAGCAGTGATTGCATCAGCATATTTGAAGTCAATTTCGTGTTGTCCAGGCGCTACTTCATGGTGAGACGCTTCGATTTCAAAGCCCATTTCTTCTAGTTCTAATACGATGTCACGACGGCAATTTTCACCTAAATCAGTTGGTGCTAAGTCGAAGTAACCACCGTGGTCATTAACTTCTAATGTTGGTTCACCTTTTGCATCTAATTTGAATAAGAAAAATTCTGGCTCAGGTCCTAAGTTGAAGCTTGTGAAGCCTAAGTTTTCCATTTTTTTCAGGATTCGTTTTAAGTTGTTACGTGGGTCACCAGCAAATGGTTCGCCTTTTGCAGTGTACACGTCACAGATGAAACGTGCTACTTTCCCTTTTTCAGAAGTCCAAGGGAATACTACGAAAGAACCTAAATCAGGAAATAAGTACATATCTGATTCTTCGATACGTACGAAGCCTTCAATTGATGAGCCATCGAACATCATTTTGTTATCTAGTGCTTTGTCTAGTTGGCTTACAGGAATTTCAACGTTTTTGATTGTGCCAAGAATATCCGTAAATTGTAAACGAATAAAGCTTACATTTTTTTCTTCGATTAGACGCTTAATGTCCTCTTTTGTGTATTTACCCACAGTTTTCCACACTCCTATAAATTGTCTAGCTTATATTATTACCCTACCCTATTCATGAAACAATAAACGGTCCGCTCAAAAAGCTTACGATTGCTCAATTTTAATAGAATCGAGATAAATCCCCACGTCTGATGGATGATTTTTGCATGCGCTGTGCTTGACGCACTTCTTCGCGCATAATTCGACGCAATTCTTTGTCGCTTAAATCTGGTTCTTCTGCTGCAACAGGATCAAGCTTTTTAGCGAATATTTTTTTAATTTTCGCCATATTCATGCCCTGCTCCAAGTAATCCTTTACTTCTAGCAGTGTGTCGACATCATTTAATGAAAACATACGACGATTGCCTTCTGTTCGGTGCGGCTCGATTAAATGGTGTTCTTCATAATAACGAATTTGGCGTGCCGAAAGCTCGGTCAATTGCATCACGATACTCATGGATAATAGCGGCATAGTTCGTCTAATTTCACGACTCATTTAAGTCCCCTCCAATACCCGCTAATCATATAACGAAAATTTTTCACTGTCAATAAAGATGTAAGGTTTCCTAACATCATTTTTCAGATTTTTTTTGAAGTGATAAAAAATTGTAAAAAACGATAGAAAAAAATGCTTGAATTAATTATTGTTTCCCTATTTTGAGATGGATTGCACTGCGCTACAAATGGCCAATTTCACGTGCTCATACGTTAATCCACCTTGAATGAACGCTGTATAAGGTGGACGAATCGGACCATCCGCTGTTAGCTCAATACTCGAACCTTGAATAAATGTTCCTGCCGCCATAATAACATCATCCTCGTACCCAGGCATATACGCTGGTTCTGGGGCATAATGCGCATTAATCGGAGAATTCGCTTGAATTTCTCGACAAAAAGCAATCATCTGCTCCGCCGTTTGGAATGATACCGATTGAATTAAATCCGTTCGCACAGCATCATAACTAGGTGACGTCGTCATGCCTGCTTCCGCCAACATCCCTGCTGTGAAAATGGCACCTTTTAACGCTTGTGAAACTACGTGAGGCGCAAGGAAAAAACCTTGATAGAAATCACCTAATGTATTTAATGTGGCACCAGCTTCAGCACCAATACCCGGTGACGTCATACGATAGGCGCATTTTTCTACTAAATCGGCACGGCCGGCAATATAACCACCGATTTTGGCTAAGCCACCACCTGGATTTTTAATCAGCGAGCCTGCCATTAGATCAGCACCGACCTCAGTCGGCTCGTGTGCCTCGACAAATTCACCATAGCAATTATCCACAAAAATAACTGCATCTGGTGCAAGTTGACGAACCTTTGCACACATTTCTGCAATTTGTGCAATCGTAAATGATGGTCGTGTGGCATAGCCCTTAGAACGCTGAATTGCAATCATTTTGGTGTTCGGTGTAATGGCTGCTACTACACCTTCCCAATCAATCGTGTGGTTGTCGATTAAATCCACATGACGATAGCGTATTTTATAATCCTTCAGCGAGCCAGTATCCTTGTCTCCCCCATCAACAATCGATTGCAATGTATCATATGGTTGACCCGAAATATAAAGCAACTCATCACCAGGACGTAACACACCGAATAAACTAAGCGTGATGGCATGCGTACCCGAAATAATTTGCGGACGCACTATAGCTGCTTGTGCTCCAAATACCTCTGCATAGACACGTTCAAGATTGTCACGACCTTCATCATCGTAACCATAGCCATTGGAAGGGTGCAGATGATAATCACTTACCTGATGCTTTCTGAATGCCGCAAGCACCTTTTGTTGATTGTAAAACGCCATGTCCTCTACTTTTGCATGATAAGGACGTACCTTTTCTTCTATTTTAGCCGCGAAAGCTAGCGTTTGTTCTGTTAAATTACTTGTAAAAGTCATTGTTTTCGTCTCCGTTTCACATATGTTCCTGTCTTATCTTATCAATTTGTGCGCAAGCCTGCAAAACTTGCTATTGTTTCTATTTACAAGATGCGCTAAGCTAAGGGGCGGACTTATTACAAATTATTCTCGTATAAGGAGTGAAAGTTGTGGCTTGGGAAGTATTTAGCACCATTGGGACAATTGCCTTCGCCATTTCCGGGGCAATAATTGCGATGGAGGAAGAATACGATTTATTCGGTGTATATATACTTGGCATTGTAACTGCATTTGGTGGCGGTGCCATTCGAAATTTACTGATTGGGTTGCCCGTGACAACACTGTGGGGCCAGGATATGATGTTTCAAATTGCCATAGCGGCGATTACGATATTTTTTATATTTCCACATCATCTTATCCAGCATTGGCATCGCTGGGGCAATTTCACGGATGCCATTGGCTTATCGGCATTTGCCATTCAAGGCGCACTTTATGCTGTCAAACTCAACATGCCAATTAGTGCAGTCATTGTGGCCGCTGTCTTAACAGGTTCAGGTGGTGGGATTGTTCGTGATGTATTAGCTAGACGCAAACCACTCGTACTCCGCGATGAAATCTATGGGGTATGGGCAGCAATAGCAGGACTTATCGTAGGGCTAGAACTATTTTCAGGAGATATCTTTTTATATGTATTATTCGGTGTCATAACAGCATTACGCATTCTCTCTTATATGAAGAAATGGCGTTTGCCGTTGCGAAAGTTGAATCGAGCTTAGCCAAATTACTTTCAATGCTAAATACCAACAAGCCCAAATAGCTATTCTGTTACTTGGGCTTGTTTTCCCCTATTTCTTAAAAAAATAACATGCTACAACGATTACTGTCACCAAGTATTCTAAGTAAATCTATACTTATTGAAAATACGGTAACTACTTTGAAAAGAACTAATTGTTTTTCTTTAATCGAAAATTCATAGATCTGGTTACTTTTCCAACAGCTTCATCGATTCTTCTAATGTAGCCATGTTTTTCATCATGGAGCAAGCTGCGTCCAAAATAGGAAAGGCTAAAGCTGCACCAGAGCCTTCTCCCAATCGCATATTCATATGCAGCATCGGTTCAACTCCGAGCAAATCGGCGGCAATTTTTGCACCTGGTTCTTCAGAGGTATGAGAAGGAATGATATAGTCTTTAACTTTTGGTTCGAGTTCGTATGCAAGAAGTGCAGCAATGGTAGATATAAAACCATCAATGACCACAGGCTTGCGATTAGCAGCGGCAGCAAGTACGACACCCGCCATAGCGCCTATTTCTAAACCACCAACTTTTGCAAGAATATCAATCGCATCTTGGCGATTTGGTTTGTTTAAGGCAATGGCTTTTTGAATGACCTCTACTTTATGTTCAATTCCCCCAGGTCCAATGCCTGCACCGAATCCTGTCACTTCAAGCGGATTACACGCATGAAGAACCGATAATATCGCAGCACTTGGCGTTGTATTGCCAATCCCCATTTCACCTGTCCCGAGTACATTGGCCCCATTTTTTATTTCTCCTGTCGCTACTTCAATGCCTACTTCAATTGATTGAATAGCTTCTTCCCTTGACATGGCAGGACCTTTTGCCATATTATCCGTGCCATATTTAATTTTTTTTAGGATGACACCCGCATCAAACGGAATATCCTCCTTTACACCAACGTCTACCGTTACAATTTTTGCATTTGTAATTTTAGCGATAGCACAAACTCCTGTTAACCCTTTTGGAAAATTTAATGTTTGAAAGACCGTCACATTTTGTGGGTTTGATGTCACCCCTTCATCACAAACACCATGATCTGCCGCACAGACAATAATGGCTTTGTTATCAATATTGGGAAATAATTGTCCTGTTATACCAGATAGTTGCACGGCTAGAGATTCAAGTTTACCTAAACTTCCAGGGGGCTTGCTAAGGGCGTCTATTCGTTCCCTCGCTTCCTCCATCATCTTGTTGTCAGCACCTTGAATGTTTTGAATTGTTTGTTGTAATAAATGCATGAAAATTTCCCCTTTCCTTTTTGGCCTATTACTTTGAAAATAAGAATAAAGAAAAAACAAAAAGCCTGTAGTTTATTCCATAACAAATAAACTACAGACTTTTCCATCGTCTATATAAACCGAAGTCAATTAGGCAGGTCTCCTGGCTCAATTTCAACATTTCATAGAACCTTCCCAGCACCATGCTAGTGGCATTCTCTATGAAACTCCCTTTTACAGTGGTGGGACCGCTAAAGTTTTTCACTTTATTCCCTATTCTCCCGCAATGGGCACCTAATACTTTTATGTAACTCCTTTAAATCTACGACAAAGTGTTTTTTGTGTCAATATACTAAAATAATCGATGTAGGAACACAAAACAGTGAAGTCAAGATAATTAAACTACCGTGAGAACGCGTCTGATATAAGTCAAAAACAAAATAAGCAGTGTATGCACCCAATTATGAATGTCTACTTGACAGTGTATGGGGCTACTTGTTTGGGATATAAAGGGGTTACACATTTTAGAAATGATGCAGCCAACTTTAAGAATGAAAAACTTAGAAAAACGATAAAATTAGTTGATTGGCGTGCAGGCGACGACTCCTTGGGGGGACTAGCGAACAGCTTGAGACCCCCAAGGTGCATTAGCGACGAGGAGGCTCAAGGTTCGCCCCCAGGAAAGCGTCCGCCAAAACGGCAATCAACGGCGTCGAAGTAAAAGCCATGGCAGAAACGATTAATCGTTTCCGCCATGGCTAAACTTTTTCAGTACCCTCGTATAAACGAGGGTTTTACTCAACAATTATTTAAATTCTAACTCGCCATCGTAAGCAAGCATACCGCCTTCAAGGTTTGTTACATCAAAGCCTCGATCTTCTAGAAATGCACAGGCATTTGCAGAGCGTCCGCCAGCTTTACAAACCACGATATACGGTTTTGATGCATCCAATTCTTCTAGGCGATCTGGAATTGTGCCAAGTGCGATGTGTTGTGCGCCCGGGATCATACCTTGTGCAACTTCATCATCTTCACGAACATCGATAATGTATAAATCTTCGTTTGTATCCAGTAATTCTAATATTTCGGTTGTTTCCATTGTTTTCATGTGTATAATCCTCCAATATGTCTAAACTCTTGTACTATTATAGCGTGAACAAAAAAAAACAGCTAGTGTCACACACTAACTGTTCATATAGCCTCTTATTCTTCTGTCTCTGAAAAATCTACTTGCTTTGCTGGAACGAATGTAGAAATCGCGTGTTTGTATATAAGATGCTGTTTGTTGTCAGCGTCTACTAATAACACAGTAAAATTATCATAGGATTTTACAGTCCCTTTTAACTGGAATCCATTTAAAAGAAACACAGTTACAAAAACACTGTTTTTACGTAGATGGTTTAAGAACGTATCTTGCAAATTAATTGATTTCATCAAATGCGCCTCCCCTAATCTCTTTCTACCTCTTCATTCCTATAGTAGCATGTTCTACCAATTAAGCAATTAGTAATTTTTTGAAATTATTAAATACGCCAGTCTTTTTCGACAAATTGCACATCCATTTTATTTCGGAAATAGGTTAACTGTCTTTTCGCATAACGTCGTGAATTTTGCTTTAAACGCTCGATTGCCTCTTCAAGTGTGCATTTACTATCTAAATAATCATATAACTCCTTGTAACCGATCGCCTGAATCGACTGGACACCTCGAATATTTTGTTGCCATAAGCCCTTCACTTCTGCTAAGAGGCCCTTTTCCATCATTACATCGACACGAAGGTTAATGCGGTCGTAGAGCTCTTCACGCGACATATTTTGGCCAAGCCCTAAAATCAAATGATGATAAAGCGGAATTTCCCCACGGTTTTGTGCTGCGGATGCCTTCGAGACCCCACTAAGCTCAATCATCTCTAATGCCCGAATGACACGACGCGTATTGTTTGGATGTATTGTCTCAGCTGTTTTCGGGTCACGCATAGCAAGCTTTGCATGCATTGCCTCTGGACCTAACTTTGCAAGCTCAGCGTAATAGGCTTCACGTGCCGCTTCATCGACCTGCTCCTCTGTAAATTGAAAATCATAGAGTACTGCTTGCACATATAATCCCGAGCCTCCTACTAAAATCGGCAGCTTTCCACATCCTTGAATATCAGCAATTTTAGCTCGCACTAATTTCTGATAATCGGCAACCGAGAAGGATTCTGTTGGCTCTTTGAAACTAAGTAAATGATGTGGCACACCCTCCATCTCTTCCTCAGTAATTTTCGCCGTACCAATATCTAAACCTTCATATACTTGCATTGAATCGCCGTTAATGATTTCGCCATTATACTTTTTTGCAATTTCAATACTGAGTGCCGTTTTGCCAGAAGCCGTGGGTCCCACAATCGCTACGACCTCTGCCTGCTGTAATTTATCTTGTATCATATTTTCCCAACCACCGTAATAAAACTTGATAAACCGCTTGTTGATTGTCCTCGTTCAAAATCTCATGTCGCTTATCTTCAAACAAGTAGACTGTTACATCTTGTACACCGGCAGCTGCAAACTGCTCAGCGACTGTGTATACACCTTGTCCGTGATCACCGACTGGATCCTTGCTTCCACTTATCAATAAGATCGGTAAGTTTTTCTTTATTTTTTCAATCTCTTTTTTTCGATTCAGCAACATAAAACCTGCCGTTAAATCAACGAAAAATTGATTCGTCGGCATAAATCCACAATATGGATCATCGATATATTTCTGCACTTCTTGCTCTACCGAACATAACCAATCATAAGCCGTTTTCGGATTTGGAAACTGTTTATTAAAGCTACCGAAACTCAGCTTATTTAACAATGGGCTCTCCGTATCTTTGCCATGTTGCATCGCCAATGTACGGGCAAAGAAATGACCCGCCATATGCAATGTTGAAACACTGCCTGTCCCACATAGAATAACATTATCAACCTGATCACTATGCAATTGAATATATCTTCTTGTAATAAAAGACCCCATACTATGACCAAATAAGATAAACGGAACATCTGTAAACTGCGCATGCATAGTCATGACAATTTCATGGACATCCTCCACGACACGCTCAAAACCATTGTGCTCGGCAAAATAGCCCAATTTGCCGTTATATCCTGCTGTTTCCCCATGTCCTCGGTGATCATGCATGGTTACCGCATAGCCCGCAGCACATAGCTCCCCCGCAAGTTTCACATAACGACCGCTATGTTCTGCCATACCATGCAAAATATGAATATGACCAATACAGGAAATTGTTGGTGCCATTGTTCGCGTAAACACAAAATGTCCATCTGACATTTGAATATAGCGTTCCATTTTCTATACTCCTTCCTCAGCAAAATTTGTCGCATCAAGGATTGCTTGTTCTAGCTGAGCAACATATGTGTCTTTTTGTGCTTCTGTATAGTGAAAACGTTGTTGCATCACTTGAATAACCTGCTGCTTATAACGTTTAACTGCATGAATATCAAAGTATAATAAGCCCGTACGACGGATAAAGAAATCACTTGGCGTATATATCATCTCCTCCTTCATGCCATATAATAGCATCGCATTTAGCGCGAGTGGCATTGTGCTCCCATGTTCATGCAAATATTTCACCTGTTCAAATAAAGCATCGACATTCGTGCCATATTTTTGCACAAGTTGTTTTGCTTCATCATAATTTAAACCGTACTGAACGCCCTCTCTTGCTTTATAGGTAGTATAATCAGGGAAATTAATGGCATTTATGCCCTTTGCGCCAGAAAGCGAAAGTTCACGTGTCATACATGGACTAGCATGCTTAAATTTATGCATTTTGACAATTTTATCGACGACGGTTTCAGCCATTTGACGATAGCCTGTTAGCTTACCACCCGCAATGGTCATCAAACCACTTGGAGCTGTCCAAATTTCATCTTTACGTGAAATTTCTGAAGGATCTTTTCCTTTTTCGAAAATAAGAGGTCGTACACCTGCCCACGATGACTCTACCGTCTCACGTGCTATATTTGCTGTTGGAAATATATTTTTTGCAGCGGCTATTAAATAATCAACGTCTGCTTGCGTCGCCACAGGATGTACGGGATCACCTTCATATACTGTATCAGTTGTGCCAATATAGGTCTTACCATCACGCGGTATCGCAAACGCCATACGACCATCTGGAATATCAAAATACACAGCTTGTTGCAACGGAAAATACTTTTGGTCAAGGACAATATGTACACCTTTTGTCAGGCGTAATTGTTTCTTGTCCATCGTTTTATCCTTTTGACGAACTTCGTCCACCCAGGGACCAGCCGCGTTGACAATTTGTGCTGCATGGACTTCCACTGTTTCACCCGTAATATGATTCTTAACTTTTGCGCCAACTAGCTTTTTCTTGTTATATAAAAACCCTGTCATTTCAGCATAATTTAAACAAAGCGCCCCGTATTCAACTGCTTTTTTCAGTACTTCAATTGTGAGGCGGGCATCATCTGTGCGATATTCCACATAATAGCCTCCACCAACAAGCTCGTCACTATTCAAAAGAGGCTCGAGTGCTGCAGTTTCTTGTGCGCTCAGCATCGTTCGACGTTCATGCTTTTTCACACCTGCTAGTCGATCATATACTTTCAACGCCAATGATGTTGTAAATGGTCCAAGCGAGCCCTTCTTATATAAAGGAAGCAACATTTTTTCAGGCATCGTGACATGAACAGCATTGTCATAGACAATTTCACGTTCACGTCCTACCTCTGCTACAACACTTACGTCAAACTGTTTTAAATATCGAAGGCCTCCATGAATAAGTTTTGTCGAACGACTTGACGTACCAGCCGCAAAATCCTGCATCTCAATCAGTGCGACTGACAATCCTCTTGAGGCGGCATCAAGCGCAATTCCTGCTCCCGTAATGCCCCCTCCAATCACTAATACATCAAAGCTATACTGCTCTAAATAATGCATGATTTTAGGTCGATGCTCAAATGAAAACATACTCTTTTCCCCCATTAGCTATGATTTAAATATACGTGTAGCTTCTACTGCTTTTTGCCAACCGGTATATAAAGCCTGACCTTGCTCCGCTTCCATCTTTGGATGATAGTTTTTTCCATTAACCCACAGTGTGGATAAGGTTTCTTTACTCTGCCAAAAATTAGTGGCAAGCCCCGCTAAATAGGCTGCACCAAGCGCTGTTGACTCATTGAGTTTTGCCAACTCCACCTTTAACTGCAAAATATCACTTTGGAACTGCATTAACAGGCTGTTATTTACTGCTCCTCCATCAACACGGAGTACCTCAATCGGTGTCCCAGCTGCTTCCTCCATCGCATCCAGCACATCCTTTGTTTGGTACGCCAAAGATTCAAGTGTTGCGCGGATAAAATGCTCTTTCGATGTGCCACGCGTTAAACCAAAAATCGCCCCACGCGCATCCGTATCCCAGTACGGTGTTCCCAAGCCAACAAATGCAGGTACAACATATACACCATCCGTGTCTTCTACCTTTTTTGCATACTTTTCAGAATCCGCCGCAGTACGAATCATCCGCAGTCCATCCCGTAACCACTGGATCGCTGAGCCTGCTACAAAAACGCTACCCTCTAGCGCATATGTCACCTTGCCGTCTATGCCCCAAGCAATCGTTGTGAGCAAGCCATTTTTAGAATGTACGGCCTGCTGTCCTGTATTTAATAACATAAAACACCCTGTACCATACGTATTTTTAGCCATTCCTTTATCAAAGCAAGTTTGCCCAAAAAGTGCGGCTTGCTGATCCCCTGCAATACCAGCAATCGGTATTTTCTCGCCAAAAAAGATACTTGGTGCAGTCGTCGTATAGACCTCTGATGAATTCTTCACTTCCGGCAACATCGTCATCGGAATATCCAAAATTTCACAAAGCTGATCATCCCATTTTAGTTCATGAATATTGTAAAGTAATGTACGTGCTGCATTCGAATAATCCGTAATATGCGCCTTTCCCTTTGATAATCGCCAAACAATCCACGAATCAATCGTACCAAATAATAAATCGCCATTTTCTGCCTTGTCACGTGCGCCTTCCACATTATCTAAAATCCATTTAATTTTCGTTGCTGAGAAATAGGCATCGAGACGCAGACCTGTTTTTTGCTGAAATAAATCCTCAAGATCCTGTTTCTTCAATTCATGGACAATGTCCTGCGTTTGCCGAGATTGCCATACAATCGCATTGTAGACAGGCTGCCCCGTATGTTTATCCCAAATAACGGTTGTTTCCCGCTGATTCGTAATCCCAATAGCGTGAACTTCGCTTGCTTCATGACCACTTTCTGTTAAAACGGCTGCAATGACAGCTAAGACAGAGCCCCAAATTTCATTAGCATTATGCTCCACCCAACCAGCTTTCGGAAAATACTGCTGAAATTCTTTTTGCGCCACATGGGCAATCTCACCCTTATGATTGAATAAAATTGCACGCGAGCTCGTTGTTCCTTGGTCAATAGCTAAAATAAATTCACCCATCCATTCTCCCCCTTTTGCACTTTATGTGTTGACTGTGCAAATTTGTAGCAACAGCGTACGTGTACTTATTAGTTACATTACCCGTTTAAACATTTTCTCTACTTCATACGTTGTAAAATGAATGAGTACTGGTCGTCCATGTGGGCATGTAAAGGGATTGTCAGCCTTGCGTAAATCATGTAGTAAAACATCCATCTGTTCCTTCGTTAAATAATGATTCGCCTTAATGGATTTTTTACAGCTCATCATAATGGCCGCTGCTTCACGCAATTTTTTCACGTCTGCCTTTTTTGTCGTCAGAACCTGTTCGATTAAGTCTTCAATAATCTCCTGCTCCTCACCCTTTGGAAACCAGCTAGGATGCTCTCGCACAACAAACGATGACTGTCCAAACTCCTCTAAAAATACACCGACCGCTTCAAGTTCCAGTCCATTTTCACGTAAAATCAGTGCCTCGTCCGCTGCATAATGAAAGGTCAATGGTAACAATAACGCCTGCCGCTCATTCGGATTCACTTGTCCAACCTTGTCACGGAAAAATTCATATTTAATGCGCTCCTGTGCCGCATGCTGATCGATTAAATAAAAACCGTCCTCCATTTGCGCCACGATATACGTACCATGAATTTGCCCGACTACTTCGAGGGCAGGAAATGGTTCTTTTAATAGTTCTTGCTCAGGTATTTCCTCTCGCGTCTCCAGCACACTTTCAACAGGTTTTGTTTCGGTCGGCAATGTTGGTTGCCAGCTTATCTCAACGTCAGAGGTCTCTAGTTTTTCAACAGCTAGCGAGGTTGATTCTTGTACCGTTTGCACATCATAAAGCTTTTCGACAATGGCATTCATTTTCTCCACATCCAGCTTAGGTGCAGGCTTCCATATATTAAGCTGTTCGGTGGTAGGCAGTGCAACTTTTTCCTTCTTCTCCATCTGTGGTACACGAATTACACCACGAATCGTCTCGCGAATCGTTTCCTCGATTAGCTTCAGTAGTTCCGGCTCTTTACTCAAACGGATTTGATGCTTTGCTGGATGAACATTAACATCCGTTAAATACGGATCTCCTTCAATATAGAGCGCAACAATTGGGAAACGCTCGATTGGCAAATACGTATGATACGCATCCACAATCGCTTTTTGTACCAAATAATGCTTTACCCAGCGGCCGTTCACAAACAGCGACATATAATTTTTCGAAGCACGAGTCACTTCAGGTAATGATACAAAGCCCGATACCTTATAATCATGCGACTCCCCTTGAAATGGCACCATTTTTTTTGCATTATGCACACCGTATATCGCAGCTAATACCTGCTGCACATCGCCTCGACCATTCGTCTGTAACAGTTGCTGACCATTATGTAGCAATCGAAAGGAAATTTGTGGATTTCCAAGTGCGAGACGGTTCATCAGATCGATGGTATGTCCAAGCTCGGTTTGAATTGTTTTCATATATTTTAAACGCGCAGGTGTATTGAAAAACAGCTGTGCTACCGTAATATCCGTGCCCTTTCGTAAGGGTCCGGGTTTATGCGTAGTGACATGTCCACCTTCTAACGCTACATACGTACCCGATTCGCCATTTGATGTAATGAGCGTCATTTTTGATACCGATGCAATGGACGCTAATGCTTCCCCACGAAAACCTAATGTTCGAATACGGAATAAATCATGCTCCTGGTGGATTTTACTTGTAGCATGACGTGAAAAAGAGATGAGTGCATCATCCTCGTCCATGCCTATGCCATTATCAATAACCTGAATTGAAGTGAGCCCCGCTTCTAGTAAAAAAACATCAATGGATGTACTTCCTGCATCAATGGCATTTTCAACAAGCTCTTTCACAACAGATGCTGGCCTTTCGACAACTTCCCCTGCCGCGATTTTATTGGACAGCCATTCATCCATTATTTGTATTTTACCCATAGCGCATCACTCCTTATTTTTTTGCGTTGACCAATTGCTGCTGTAATTCATATAAAATATTCATCGCCTGCATCGGCGAAGTGCCCAAAATATTAACCTTTTCTAGAATTTTTAAAACCTCTGTTTCAGCTGGTGAAACAGGCTCTCCTTCAACAAATAGCGACATTTGCACTGGCTGTTCTGCAACCACTTGTGGCACCACTGCCTCTTTGCCTGCCTCGAATTTTTCAAGCAGTACTTGTGCTCTTGACAAAATTTCCTCTGGCAATTGCGCAAGCTGTGCCACGTGAATCCCGTATGATTTATCGGCAGCTCCTTTTTTCACCTTATGTAAAAAGACAACCGTGCCATTTTTTTCAGTGGCAGATACGTGAACATTTTGCAGACGAGGAAGCTCCTTTTCAAGTGCCGTTAACTCATGATAATGTGTTGAAAATAGTGTATTTGCCCCGATTTTATCGTGAATATATTCCATCATCGATTGCGCAAGGCTCATCCCATCATATGTGGAAGTCCCACGACCAATTTCATCAAACAGCATGAGGCTATTTTTAGTCGCATGCACGATAGCATGCTGTGATTCTAACATTTCCACCATAAATGTTGATTGCCCTGCTGCTAAATCATCTGCAGCGCCAATACGTGTGAAGATTTGATCAGTGATTGGCAATCTTGCTTTTTCGGCTGGCACATAGCAACCCATTTGCGCCATCACGACAATGAGTGCTACCTGACGCATATACGTACTTTTACCGGACATATTTGGTCCCGTAATCAGCATCATATTGTGATTTTCTTCGAGCACACAATCATTTGGTACATACATTTGCTTATTCAACATTTTTTCAACAACAGGGTGGCGTCCTTCAAGAATCTCCAGCGAGCGCCCTGCATGAAACTCTGGCTTCGTAAAGCGATATTTCTCTGACACGCTCGCAAAGCTCAGGAGGACATCTAACTCACTAATACTGGCCGCTAAAGCTTGTACACGTGGAATAAAAGCCTTTAATTCTTCGCGAATTTCCACGAATAAATTATATTCTAGCGCCAGACTTTCTTCTTCAGCATTTAATATGAGTGCTTCTTTTTCCTTCAGCTCTTGCGTAATATATCGCTCAGCGTTGGCCAGCGTTTGCTTCCGTTCATAGCGTGTTAAATCTGCTAAATGAATATTGGATTTTGTAATTTCAATATAATAGCCAAAAATACGGTTATAACCGATTTTCAAATTTTTAATACCCGTTTTCACACGTTCTTCTTGCTCCAACTGTGCAATCCAGTCCTTGCCATTTCGAGATGCGTAGCGTAGTTCATCTAAACGATCATTGTAACCATCGCGAATGACATCGCCTTCTTTAATGGTAATAGGTGGATTATCAGTAATAGCGTGTGCCAGTAACGTCTCGACATCTGCACATATATCAAGTGCACTCCCTAATTCTTGCAGTGTGTCTTTGCTTGATTCTAAAAGTTGTTGCACGATCATTGGTACTTGACGTAGTGAATCACGGAGCTGTGCCAAATCACGGCCCCCCACATTGCCAAATGCCACTCGACCCGCCAAACGCTCTAAATCATATACTTGTTTAAGAGCAGTTTGTAATTCTGTTCTCACAAAATATTCTTCTAATAAATCAGTGACAATTTCTAGTCTCGACTCAATTGCAGAACGCGTTGCAAGGGGTTGATGTATCCATTGTTTTAACTTACGCCCCCCCATTGCTGTAACCGTATCATCTAATAACCAAAGCAATGTACCTTTTTGGTCGCCACCACGAATTGATTGTATCAGCTCTAAATTACGTTTTGAGCTCGAATCAATACGTAAATAATTTTTCATTTCATTAAATGTGAACGCTTGAATATGCGATAATGAGCGCATTTGTGTTTTGTCAATATAGGCAAGTAAACGGACGCAAGCCACTTGTAATTGTGCTGGTACCGCTTCTACATAATTCACAACCTTGTCCAATGCCATTTCATCTACTTCAACAGACAACACAATCCCTAAATTCACAGCATGCTCTGCCAATAAAATCTGTAGACTCTCTGTTACGACAAGCTCACGAATACCATATGCCTGCATTTGCATTAATAGTGCTTTCCCATCGCCTTCAATAGATGATGCTGTTGCTTCACCCGTCGATAAGTCTAAATAGGCATAGCCAAAGGTAGTAGTATCTAACTGCTCCGCTGCACCAATAAAATGATTCGATTTACCTTCAAGGGCCTTACCTTCCATAATTGTACCTGGTGTGATAAGCTGTACCACTTCACGTCTGACTACGCCCTTTGCTTGTTTTGGATCTTCCGTTTGCTCACAAATTGCGACCTTATAACCTTTTTGAACGAGTGATTCAATATAGTTTTTAGCCGAATGATGAGGCACACCGCACATTGGAATACGGTCCTTCGCGCCTGCATCTCGACTTGTTAACGTAATTTCTAAAATTTGTGAGGCATTCACTGCGTCTTCAAAAAACATCTCGTAGAAGTCACCTAATCTAAAAAATAAAAAGGCATCCTTGTAATCTTCTTTTACCTGCAAATATTGTTGCATCATTGGTGTATAAGTTGTCATTTTATCTTCCCTCGCTCTTACCATATAGATCAAATTCGCCTTGGCGTATTTGCGTCCAGATTTTGAATTGTGCTTGCACAATTCACTCTTTTCAAAATCTTTGACATCCGCCGGAGGCTTTTTCTTCATTCAGCTAGTATATAAACACTCATTGAACAGAAAGTTTATCCCGCAATTATCTCCTATAATAAAAGGAGACGCCTTTTGCTGATTGAAGATAATTTCATTATAACAAAAGATACATGCGAAACGCCTATTTCACCTTTGTAAAGATGCTAGCATTTCGCATGTATCAAAAAAACTTCTTGTTGTGTTTTATCTTGGACGCTCATCAGGAAACGATGAAGACTCTAATACATACCTTCCTTCATCGCTTGAGCTAGACGACGAACTTGAACTTGAACTTGAACTGGAGCTAGATGAAGATGAGGATGAACTTTCATCATTTAAACTCCATTCTTCTTCGAAATCTAGTGGGTGCACACTAATACAAATTGTCATTTCACCCATTACTTCTACGACAATTTCTCGTTCAACTACTATTTCAAATTTCGTACCACATGGAGAAATTACCGCTTCCATGCAATTTGGCTCTTGGATCACACGAACACGTACATCATCGCTAACACTAACTTCACCGTCTCTGTAATGTAGTTTTACTTTGTCTTTATAGTGAACCGTTTCTGAAAACACAGCTGTTTTCGAATGGTTACTATAGGCATACCATACATTGACATCAAATTTCCCTGATACTTCTACAAATTTACCGACTCTTTTTGCTGAGCAAGTATGATTGATTACCCAGCAACCCAGAATACTCGTCGGTTTATTTGTTGGACATAATGTAACACGATCTTCCGTTCTCTTCTTCCCCTTGGCAACTACTGCTTTCGTCACGATTTGTCGTAAACGTTTCAGCGCAATTCCTCCTTCGACTCTTTTCACTCCATCATATGCAGGTAGCGCCCATTGGGTGAACATATTTCATAGAATCCAGTCGAATCACTTTATATCTTTTTCAGATTACGGGCATGGTTGCCAAATCACGCTCAAAACTTCTCGAGCAAACGAAAGCTACTGTTAAAGTTCATATTCACTTAGCTGCAAGCAGCATCTCCTAAGCACTTTTTGCTCCCTACCAAGATAAAAAATAGCCCGAATGCAGTCATTCGAGCCTTTACTTCTATTATTTATGAGCAGCTACCAGGTTGTGTATTTGCTACGTATGAGCCTGTTTCACCACGTAGTAAATCGCCATCTGTTGAGCGAATAATTTCATTCGTGACATTGTTAGCAATTGTGTTTGACACTAATTGTAATAAATCATTCACATCCACTTGTGAATCTTTAAATTGTTGAACAACTGGGATTGCATTAATTTCTTCTTCGATTTTCGCGATTTTATCTTCAATCATTTTCAGCGCTTTTTCTTTACCTAAGTGTTGGAAATTTACTGCTTGTTTTTGCAAGCTCTTTAAACTAGCAATACGTTCACGTACAAGTTGATTTTCGTTAATTTGTGCTTCTGCCTTTTTGAAAAACTCAACTTCTGGTGTATTGGCAATCATGTGTGCAATTTCATGTGATTTCTTAATTAAATCTTCTTTTGTATACAATACTTCTGTCATTTACGCTTCCACCTTTTCATTTTTTACTACTTCCACAAATTCACCACGTAATGAATAAGAAGTAGCTTCGATTATTTTAACGTTTACTAACTGACCAATAAGCTCTGCTGGCGCTTTAACATTCACGAGGCGATTTTTACGTGTGTAACCTGCAAGGACATCTTCACGACGTTTACTCGTCCCCTCAACTAACACTTCTACAATCTCGCCTTCTAAACCTTCTAAAGCTTTTCTAGAATACTCTTGTACAACGGCATTTAAACGATGAAGACGTTCTTTTTTCACATCTTCTGGAACATTATCAATCATCTTCGCTGCTGGCGTACCCTCACGAGGAGAATAAATATACGTAAACGCCATATCGAAGCCGACTTCACGATACAAAGACAGCGTCTCTTCGAATTGCTCCTCTGTTTCGTTTGGATAACCAACAATAATATCAGTTGTCAATGTTACCCCTGGGATAGCCGCTTTAATTCTATCCACTAAGCCAAGGAAGTGCTCCCGTGTATATTTGCGCGCCATTATTTTTAACACTTCATTTGAACCTGATTGCACGGGCAAATGAATATGCTCAACGAGGTTACCACCCTTTACAAGTACCTCAATTAAATGATCATCAAAGTCACGTGGATGACTCGTTGTAAAACGAATACGTGGAATATCGATTTTTCTTAGTTCATCCATTAAATCACCCAGTCGGTATTCAATGTCCTCAAAATCTTTTCCATACGCATTGACATTTTGGCCAAGTAGCATGATTTCTTTATAGCCCGAAGCCGCTAGCTCTCGCACTTCGGCAATGATTTCCTCCGGTCGGCGACTACGTTCCTTACCACGCGTATACGGTACAATACAATACGTACAAAACTTATCGCAGCCGTACATAATATTGACCCAAGCCTTAATGGAACCAAGACGTTTTTTAGGCAGGTTTTCAATAACATCGCCCTCTTTTGACCAAACTTCAATGACCAATTCCTTCGACATATAGGCTTCTTTTAAAATATTCGGCAGTCGGTGAATATTATGCGTTCCGAATACCATATCGACGTGTGGATACGTTTTTAATATTTTGTTTACCACAGATTCTTCCTGTGACATACAGCCACATACACCGATGAGCATTTCTGGATTTTTACGTTTATATTTTAACAGGAAACCAAGTTCGCCAAATACTTTGTTTTCCGCATTTTCACGAATTGCGCATGTATTTAGCAACACAACATCTGCTTCCTCAATCATCTCTGTTGCTGTATAGCCAAGTTGCATAAATATCCCGGCCATAACTTCAGTATCGTGCTCATTCATTTGGCAGCCATATGTACGGATATAAAACGTACGCCCCGCGCCCATGCCTGCAAACTCTTCTGCAATATTAAAATCCTTGTGGTACTTAATTTCTTCTTTCCCACGTTTTTTAGCATCTTTTAATGAAGGTGCTGTAAAGACCTTCTCAAAATATTGACTATAATCCTTTTCAGGCTTGTCTTCTTTTTTCGGTTGATTGACATGTTGACTGGCTAATCGTTGTTCCTCATTCATTGCAATCAGGTAACTCCTTTCAAACGAAATTCCTGCATTCGAATTCCCATTTTACTATTATACTGAATGATTACTACTTCCTACAAGGTTTGCGTACTAAATGTCGAGGTTTCGACTTAAATACACTTTCTTTCACTTTGCCGGTTCTATCCGTCACTTCGAAGGTTCTATCCGCCACTTTAACGATTCTATCCGTCACTTTGCCAGTTCTATCCGTCACTCTAACGATTCTATCCGTCACTTCGACAGTTCTATCCGTCACTTTAACGATTCTATCCGTCACTTTGCCAGTTCTATCCGTCACTCTAACGATTCTATCCGTCACTTCGACGGTTCTATCCGTCACTTCGACAGTTCTATCCGTCACTTCGACGGTTCTATCCGTCACTTTGCCGGTTCTATCCGTCACTTCGACGGTTCTATCCGTCACTTTGCCGGTTCTATCCGTCACTCTCTGCTAACGTTAAAAAAAGCCACCGATGACCTGTATCACCGGTGACCCTTCAATCAAATTATAGCTCGATATATTTCTTTTTACGCTCATCAAACCCTAGTATCGATTGAACACCAAGACCTTTTAGCACATCTGTATTGGCAAAGGTAAACTTCCCTACATCATCAGGGAAATGGGCATCTGAGGAAACTGTAAATTCTACGCCCTGTTCAACCAACACTTGTAAGAAATGAGAACCAGGGCACATTTCCTTTACGGGATATCGATAATATAACCCTGCATTAATTTCCGTAGCTGTTTGTGTTGAGACAAGCGCCTCAGCAATTTGCACATACCATGCATGTAAAAAAGTCTCATCTTTAATCTGATAGTTAAAGACTTTAAAATTATCCAAATGCGCCACAAAATCAAACATCCTTGCGTGTATCATGTTCTCCACAGTCGAAAAAAATCGTCCATACTTCTCCTGCAATGCCTCTGCATCCATGTTCTCAAATATATTCTGCGTTTGCGGATTGTCAAAGCCCCAGCCGTCCACAAAATGCACAGAACCAATAACATAATCCCATGGATAGTCTTGTAATAGTGATGCTAGCTCTTCCTCACCACCTACAAAATAATCCGCTTCTATACCAAGCTTTAATGCAACACCATGGCGACGCCATTTTTCCTTTGCGTTGGTAATGGCTGATACAAAAGTATCCATCTGTTCAGTCATTACACTATCTAGCCAGTAACGTTGCAATTTACCGACCTCTGACCTTTCATCCAACTGCATATAGCGTTCAAAGTAAGCACGTGTCTCCTTAAATCGATACAAATGATCGACTATACCAACCTCTCGTAACCCTAGTCGCTTTGCCTGCTGCAAATATAAATCGAGCCACTCTTCACTGTAACAACCCTTTTGCAATCGTTGTGCTAAGGCCTGTATTTGCCTCTCGATAAGCCCTTTTGAGCCCTTCGAAATAACTTCAGCCTCATCAAAAAATGCCATGGCCTGCGAAGTGCGTTCTAACCAACGGAATGAGTAGGGTCCCTCCTCTACATGCACATGATAATCAATTGTCATCAGCTTTTCCCTCCATTAGCTATCGTCCACATTTCTTCGTATGCTTGCCATCCTTCTGGGCATGCCACATCACAAATTATATCTGTGCAATCTGCCAAGTGACAAATTTGATAAAATGATTGGCCATTAATTTTTGTAGCATCGGTTAATAAAATGGTCGTTTTGCTATTTTCAAGCATCTTTTGAGAAATGAGCGATTCATCCAAATCATAATCATAGACAATACCACCCTTAATGCCGCCACATGATAAAAAGGCTTTGTCAAAGTTCATATTGCCCAGCCACTCCAATGTCATGGCACCTGCGACAGAGGACTGTCTTGGATTGGTCGTCCCACCTAGCAAAATTACCTTGCCCGTCATACGTCTCTCTTCAATGGCTAAATTAAACTGTGCAGCTGCTGCTATGGAATTTGTGACGACGGTAATATCATCGACCGCCATTAAGTAATCTGCAATATGTACCGTTGTTGTTCCTGTATCAACAGCGATCGTATCCCCATCACATATACGCTTCGCAGCTAGCCGAGCTATGTTACACTTCGCCTCTTTTTGCATTTGAAGCTTACGCAAAAACGCTGGTTCTGTTCTGACATTCGTATACTGTATTGCTCCACCGTGTACACGCGTTAATAAATGCTGTTCCTCTAGTTCATCCAAATCCCGCCGGATAGTTTCTGGTGCTACTTGAAGTGCATCTGCAATGTTTGCGACAATTATTTTCCCATCCACTTCTAGTTGCTTTAAAATATAATCGAAACGTTCAATTTTTGCATAAGTCATGATAATGCAATCACATCTTCCTTTGCCACATAGCACTCATATTTTTTGCCCATTTCAAACAATTGTCCTCGTTGATGTAATTGTTCCATTGTAAACATACATTCACCCTCAAAGGTAGTACGAATGACATTACCAGTCATCAATGACTGCTTCGCTACACCCGAAAAACAAATATCCCCATCCATTGCTTGTGTATGAATGGCCTCTGGACGAATAGCAAATTTCAAGCCATCTCCTGGCAAGGTGCGACCGATCATTTTCTCCAGTGCTTGCCGTATAAAGACATTATAATGCCCAATAAAATTAGCTATAAATTCACTTTCCGGTTTTGTATAAATGGCAGTAGGTGTTCCGCTCTGTGCAATTTCTCCATTACTCATGACAAATATTTTATCAGAAACAGCCATTGCCTCTTCCTGATCATGTGTTACCAATATCATCGTCATATTGAGCTGTTGTTGAATCGCTCGTAAATCTTCCTGCAATTTTTTTCGAATTTGTGCATCCAGTGCACTAAGTGGTTCATCTAAAAGCAATACCTTTGGACGTACAATTAATGCACGTGCTAAAGCAACACGTTGCTGCTGACCACCAGACAGTTCCTTTGGATAAGCATTCGCTTTTTCAGTTAAATGGACAATGGCAAGCATCTCTTGCACACGTTGCTCAATTTCAGCATTATTCACTTTTTGCATGTGCAAGCCGAATACTATATTTTCTTTGACGGTCATATTAGGAAATAACGCGTAGGATTGAAAGACCATCCCGACTTGACGGTCTTTCGGTTGAATACCATGCATGTCTTTTCCTTCAATTTCAATACAACCTGCAGATGCATCTGTTAAACCTGCGACAATGCGTAAAATTGTACTTTTTCCACAGCCACTTGGTCCTAAAAGAGTAATAAATTCCCCTTGTTCAATCCTCATATTAATATTTGATAAAACTGTTGAATGGCCATACTTTTTATGAAGCCCTTCTATGACAATATAGCTCATATATTTGTAGCACCTTTCGATCGTTTTGTTAACAGTGCGATAACAAACGTTAATATGCCCATAAGAACGAGATAAATAAAGACAACAGCACTTGCAATGTGTCCACTTGCACTTAGTTTTTTCATTAAATAAATTTGCACAGTTTCAAAGCGTGAACCTACAACTAAATTAATGAGGACAAACTCACCAAACAGCACTGAAAATGATAATAATGCACCCGCAAATAGACCTGGATAGACAGTTGGTAAAAGTATTTTCATAAAAGCCTGCATTTTAGAGGCGCCAAGTAATTGCGCTGCATCTAAAAGTTGCCTTGCGTCTACATTACGCAGACTATTGCGTGTGCCTTGATAAATATATGGCAAAATACCAATAACATAGGCACCCACCACAACTAAGATCATTGGTACACCTACTGTGGAATAAACACGAATTAATCCTACTGCTAAAATAACCCCTGGGAAGGAATACACCATGACAACTGCCACTTGAATCCATTTTTCATAATTCGGAAAATACAAAACAATGATAAATATCGCTGGAACAATCACTAACATTGCTACTACGACCGCTCCCCCTGATAATAAGACAGAGCGCCCAAACGCTTGGATAAATTGTGCATCTTGAAATAATGTTACAAGCCACTTGAACGTCAGCCCCTCTGGTAAAATCGTTTTATTCCATTTAGCAGAAAATGCGTATAGGGTCGTTGCAACAATCGGTAATACTAGATACAAAACGAAAAGGAGGAAAAAGAAATCAGCAAAGCCTCTCTTTTTCATTATAATTTCCCCCTTGTCTTTTTGATGCTCCATTCACTTAATAACATCGCCATTACCATCGTTACTGCTAGTAACACCGCAATCGCACTTGCAAGTTCTGGCTGGGCAAATATATCTCCCTTAATAAGCGAACCGATACGTATTGCAACCAAATTGTAATTACTGCTGGTTAATGCATAGGCCGACGCATAGGCACCCATCGCATTGGCAAACAACACACTAAATGTTCCAACTATACCTGGTAGCATGACAGGGATGCCAATTTTCACCCAAAATTGCCATGTAGATGCACCAAGAAGTGCAGCCGCTTCTTTCCATTGTTGTTGTATCCCATCATAAATTGGATACAACAGCATCAATGCTAATGGCAACTGAAAATAAATATAAATCAGTAGTAAGCCACTCCAGCTATACAGAGAAAATGACGATAATGCACCAATGTCCCATTTTTCAAAAAGCAACGTAAATAACCCGCTGTTACCCAGCAACACAATGAAAGCAAAGGCTAATGGAATGCCTGAAAAATTGGACGTTAAATTTATCAAAATTAGAATTTTCTCTCGAATTGGCTCCGAAAAGCGCATGACGGCATAGACTGCAAACAATGTCACAATCAATGCTATCACGGCGGAGATCGCTGACAATGTAATACTATTTTTAAAACCTTGTAGTATATAGTCATTTGTTAGGACAGATTGATAATGTTTAAACGTAAAGCCTTCACTATTACTAAAGCTTGTGATTACCATATACAGTAATGGTACTAAAAAGAATAACAGCACAAGTAATAGGAATGGGACGAGCCAGGCAAATGCTTGCCGTTTCGAGATCACTTCAACCACTTCTTTCTGTTAGTAAAGTAGAATATAGGCATTCATTAGGCCTCTTTTAATGAATGCACACCCTCTAATAAGAGAGGAACCATCTCCTCTGAGGGTTCAATATTCAATAAATAACAGCACAGTGGCGCAACTTGCAATTGCGACACAATTCCATTTTTAATACCAGCTTTCACATTATTAGAAACGACAAACATCGGTACATGACGATCCTCTGAAGTTGTACCACCATGATTACCATCACTTGTCATCCCATGATCCGCTGTGACAATAATCTCATAGCCTTGCGCCAAACATTTTGGAATAAACAAAGATAGCAGTGCATCAACGGCTAACACACGGTTACGGTACTGTGGTGAATCTGCCGTAAATTTATGCCCGTCATCATCCACATTCATCGGATGAATATATAAGAAATCTGGTTGCTTTTGATCCATTAACCATGCTGCATCCGCAAATAAATGGCTATCTGGATAGTGATCCTCAAAGTAGAACATTCCATTTTCAATCGGAAGCTGCATATTGAACTGCAATCTGTCCTCCATATGCATAAATGGTGCACGATTATATAATTCACTTACCCAATAATAAGCAGCAGCTGCAGTAGTTAAACCGTTTGATTTAGCCAAATGAAATAAACTATGTTGCGTGGATAAACGCACCGTCATATTGCTTGTGACACCGTGTACGATAGGCGGTGTACCCGTTAAAATGGTTTCGTATAATGGCCGCGATAATGATGGCACCTCCGAACAAACTTCATATCTTGCGGCTATTTTGCGTTCTATTAAATGTTGCATGAATCCCATATGTGAACAGGCCGTATCAAATCGAAGTGCATCTACGACAATAAGGACAACTTTATTATTTTGCATAAATTAAAACCTGCTCTTGATAAATTTGTGGAATTTGCTTCGTTGTTTCTTCCCATTGCTTTTGATCTTTTACTGGTTGTGCATTTTTATACATCTCTGCTGGCAGTAATAAAGCCTTCACATCTTGAGATAATTCAACATTGTCACGAATGGGGCGTGCATAACCCTTCGCTAAGTTTTCCTGTCCTGCGTCCGATAAAATATATTCTCGTGTTAACATAGCAGCATGTGGGTTTTTCGCATACTTATTGATAACCGTCGCGTAGCCTGATGTCACCGAACCTTCTGATGGGACAACTACATTAAATCGGTCTTCATCAATTTGGTGACGATAGCCCAGCGCATTAAAGTCCCATAAGATGGCTACATCAATTTCACCTTTTTCTAAATTGGCAACAGACGGATCTCCTTGTAAACGTCCTTGTTTAGCTAAGTCCGCAAAAAAGTCAATACCAGGTTGAATATTCGACTCATCACCACCGAAAGCCATTGCGGCTGCCAAAATCGCAAATTGCGCTTGGTTCGCTGTTAAGGCATCACCAATACTGACAGTATAATTGCCATTTTTAATGTCCGCCCAAGATGTTGGGACGTTTTTCACATTATTTGTATCTGTTAAAAATGAAATTGTTCCTGTATAGCCAACAATCCAATGTCCTTCATCATCTTTCGCCCATTGTGGAATATCATCCCAATAAGATGTTTTATACGGTAATGTTAAGCCCTTATCTTTCGCAATTGGTCCAAATGCAATCCCTACATCGCCAATATCGGCTGTGGCATCTTCTTTTTCTGCTTCAAACTTAGCTAGCTCTTCTGCACTCGACATGTCTGTATCTTTGTGCTTCAGACTATATTCCGCATCCAATTCTTGCCACGTCTCCACCCAGTTCGCCCATGTATCAGGCATCCCGACAGAGTTTACAGTACCTTCTTCTTTCGCTTTTTCAGTAATTTCGTCAAGCGTCAAATCACTGTTTACGTCATGCGAGTTAGCTGTACTATCAGAACAAGCAGCCAACATTGAAATCGCTAATACACCGATTAGACTTTTCTTCCACAACTTTTGAATTGCCATAAGATGGACCCTCCATTTGTTTATGTTTATTTTTATTTGCTTACAACAGTAATCATATAAAACAAACATTAAGCAAGTATGGAGCGCTTAAAAATATTCGGTAAAAATTATTGAGGAATTATAAACTCTATGAAGCATGTTGGATAATTAGGGGAATTGTAAAGATTATTATTTTCTGGCTCATCACCAAAAGTTGGGGATGACATTTGTTAAAATGTATACCATTTATCCCGCATTAACTGTCAGTAATTTATCTGTTCCGAAAGCGAAGCGTCAGGTACAAGACGCCCACCTCAAGTGGAAAGATGAGTGAGAGTCAACTAGCTGGGCGATCAACTGTCCGTAAAAGCCCGATTGGTTCGGGGCAACAGATGTTTTTTGTGCGAAAGCGAAGCGGCAGCGACAAATGTTTTATGTGCGAAAGCGCAGCGGCAGCGACAGATGTTTTATGTGCGAAAGCGAAGCGGCAGCGACAGGATGTTGGTCACACAAGCTTTTTCACAGGATGTGAAGGTTTTAGCTTGTGTTCCTCTATTTATTGTGGGGGATGAAGAAAACCTCCAATGATTGAAGTTTCACTTTATATTAGTTGATTGGAGTGGAGGCTGGGCGACTCCTTGAGGATCAGCGTCACAGATGAGACCCTGGAGCGAGCCACGCGAGTGAAGCGGCTCA
Organism: Lysinibacillus sp. NPDC048646; assembly: GCF_050272295.1. NCBI lineage: Bacteria > Bacillati > Bacillota > Bacilli > Caryophanales > Bacillaceae > Lysinibacillus > Lysinibacillus sp. NPDC048646. The sequence continues at coordinate 50,690 of NZ_JBNNLZ010000020.1, read as the reverse complement.
GCGGACGCCCCCAGGAAAGCGCCCAGTCGGAACGGAAATCAACTCCACGTTATGGTGATGAGCCTATTTTCTTCTGATAGGGGTAATAAGTGGAATCTAGTTTTGTATGCGCACGTTTGTACAGTGCTTCAAACGTGCACATACCCCCTAGATTATTCAGACAAACCAAGGAAATTTGCATATGTATGCGGTTCATTTTCCTTTAAAATTGATAAAAATGTAAAAGCTAACTGCACAACTGACCACCATTTCATATTGTAGTCCATTTCAAAACGGGCAGGCTCAAATGTAAAAACATCCTGAAAAATCTCAAGTGGCTCAATTTCTTCATCCTTTAAAATGGAAAGAAAGCCTAAAAATAATGTATGATCTTTCACCTTTAGTACTTTTCCTTCTACCAAAGCATCAATATTTTCAGGCTGATGGAGCTTACAATGGCATGCAACGTAATGCTCTAAATCTTGTGCACGCTGTCTTTCTTCACGTTCCTTTTTCTTCGCAATAAAATCAATGACGTTATCCACGTACATCGCCTCTTCTTTTTTCTTTTATTGTAGCATTTTTTAACATTATTGCCCTGATATTCCCCCTTTTAACTATGCAGAAAAAAGATGATTTCAACTATGTAGCGAAATCATCTCATTGCCACCTACTTCTCTATTACGAATTGGAATAGTTATTGTTACCTGTCCTCCACCAGATGAACTATCATTAGCAATTAGCAAAGTACCTCCATGGTTTTGTACAATCGATTGAGCAATGTAAAGTCCCATACCATGATGATTACCGGTATTCCGACTGGAATCGCCCCTATAAAATTGCTTTGTAGCCTCTTTCACATCTTTTGGGGAGAAACCATGGCCATTGTCTGTAACGATAAATCGAACATCATCAGAGGTTCCTTGAACAGATAAAGTAACTTTACCATTAAAGGGGGTGTACTCCACAGCATTGACAATGACGTTTAAAATAGCCCGATAAAAGGATTCTTTATTAATAGCAATACACTCTGGAAGCTTTTCTTTGTGGATACACACCTGAAGACTTTTCTCACAAGAAAGAGCCTTCATTTGATTCTTCACCTCTGCAAGAAAAGCCTCTGTTATAATGGATTTTTTTTCATGTGCCGTATTTTTTTCCATTTTAGATAAATCCATCAGTTCTTTTGTGAATTGTTCAATTACAATGGTATTTTTTAAAATATAATCATTATATGCTCGTTGCGTAGCGTCCTGTTGTGTTTCTTGTAACAGCTCAGCATTCCCTCGAATAATCGTTAATGGCGTTTTGATGTCATGAGCAAGCGCAGAAATCTGTTCTCTACGGGATTGCTCTAACTCCCATTGCTGCTTTAATGAACTATGCAGTGCATCTTTCATGTGCCCAAATGAAGATGCTATTTCATCGATTTCACGTATTCCAGACGGAGCAATGGTGAAATCTAAATTTTGATGTTGTATTTTTTTTATAGCATCTTGTAAACCCATCATTTTCTTCTTTAAACGTCTGCCAAAGTGGACAGCAAGCACTGTCGCTTGAGCAAAAATGCCTACTATAAATATTAGGAACATCAATAGTTGTGGATTTGGTAAGTACTCTCTTAATATAGCGGAGCGATATTGCGGTACTAAATAATAGCGCAATATACAAACCTCATTTTCACGCTGTATAAACGTGTAAAATTGGGAACCACCCTTGTTTTCTCCCCTTTGCATTAAATTCCAAGCATCGATCGCTTCCTTTGCTGAAAGATTACCTGACATAAATGTACCTTGTTTAGAATAGACAGCGTAGTCTACAAGATCAGGTATCATATCAGCAGTTACTGTATCGCTTGAAGCAATGCGATTTTTAGTGAAAGAAATCTGAGATTCGACATAATTTGCTGGCAAAATAATATTAATAGAAAAGGCTAATAGAAATAAGCCAAGCAGTATAGCCACTAATAATATTGTACCGATACTGAAGGAAAGTAGATATCGAAGAAAAAATGAATGAAGGCGTGTTCCTTTACTCGGCTTTATATTCTCCATTTATAGCCAATCCCCCAAACCGTGTCAATTACATCCACGTCAAAGGCGTGTAGCTTAGCGCGAATATTTTTTATATGCTCCGTAATTGCCATGCTGTCACTTTTCCCGTCAAAACCAAAAATAGTTTCGTAGATTTTTTCCTTCGTAAAAACCTGACCACGGTTACGCGCGAGAAACTCGCAAATCTCATATTCGCTTTTTGTGAGAGTTATCTTCTCCTCACTTACATATAACTCTTTGCCTGATAAATTGAAGTGAACCTCATCCGTATATAGAATGCTCCGTCTGCCTCGTTTTTCGCGTCTCAAATGGGCATTCACTCTTGCACGTAGCTCTCCGATGCCAAAAGGTTTTACAAGATAGTCATCTGCTCCAAGTCCGAGACCATACATAAGATCTTCCTCTAACGTTTTAGCTGTTAAAAAAAGTATAGGGCAATCTACAGCAGGACGAATTTGCCTACACAAAGTGAACCCGTCTATAGTCGGCATCATCACATCGAGTAATATTAAATCGAAATTTCCAAGATCCAGTTTACATACTTCTGTTGCATCAGATACAACAGTCACAAGGTGATTATCTTTTATTAAGGCATTTTTTATCAATACTAATATATCTGCCTCATCATCCACTGCTAACACTTTTGCCATACACCTTACCTCAACATTCTTACTTTTTCTAACCCTCAGACTTTCTTCCTTCCCAACGCCAAAACCATAAACAAGCCCATATAAATGCCAGCAATGTTGCACTAATACATGTAATCATACCCACTTGTAATCCCGTATGCACGACTGACAGCTCCACACCACTCTCATAAAGTGCCCAAAAAGAAATGAAATGACCACCCCAACCATATGGAATAAATGACCAAATGCCATCACCTAGACCTGTCAACAGTAAAGCGACCAAAAGTGCTTCCACAATACCTAGGCCAATTGAGGCACCTTTGCCAAAACGAAGACTTGTAAAAAGATGTAAAATATATAAAAATATAGTACTTCCGAATAAAATACACGCGCCTATCACATAAAACTGAACATCAAATCGGTCTTCATGTAAGATTTCAATAAAGCCAAAACTAAACACTAAAATAGAGAACAGTATTGCGGCAAAACTGAATAATAATAAGTGCAGCAATTTGCTTACAAATGCTAATATTTTTATGCTAGTCGCAGTTAACATTAGCTGAAAATGACCTGCTGATGCTTCCTGTTCTGAAGACATTGCACAAACTAATCCAATAATAATGGGAAGCCCGCACGCTAATGCTTGATAATAAGCAGTTACCTTCCCATTGAAATCCCATGGAGAATAGGAATAGTATGCTAAAAACAGCCCTGAAATAATGATAGGGACAAGTAGATGCATTAGCAAAAATGGTGTCCTTTTTGATTTAAGAAACTCCGCTCTCAGTAATCGAAAAAATACCATGCTGCTATTTCGCCTCCCTTCGCTTAAACCATCTTGCGGTAAGGAAGGTCAAAAGTGCAAACCACATTAATGCAATTGCTACGCCTGGTACGATAACGCCCGTACTCAATAGTTCACTGCCATCCTGTACGGGTAGTCCATTAGGCAAAATATGAAGTGTTGGACACAATAAACGCGCCGTAATTGCATAAGGGAAGGTATACCAAAGCCCTCCATCTGCTAATGCGGCAACCCCAACGATATTGCCAACTAAATTTAATAAAATTGCCATATATGTTCCGCATTTCGCAGCTAGGAACAAACATAAGGGAATTTGCCATAAAAACGTCACGAAAATTAAAAAACTTCCTGTTAGGCTGTCTCCAATGGTTATACTATTGCCAAAAAGCGTCATTCCTCCAGCAGTAATACCTATTAAGAAAACAACTGTTATTAGCAACAGCCATGCGCTACATGCAAGAATCTTGCCTAGCCAAATCGTTTTCATATCAATCGGCATAGCGAGAATACTATGATATTTCAATTTTGAATCTTTTTCCACTGTCAATGCACAACATATCGTCAGTGCACCGGGTAGGAGCATTGTATACCACCAATTATAAGCGCCTGTTTGAAAAAAACTCCCGCCCATTAAACCTGCACTAAGAAGCAACGTAACAATTGGGGTCAGCCAAACTAATTTTGGAATAAAAGTCCGTTTCCATTTTAATCTTTCAGCTTTCATAACATGGGGTAACATTTTATTGTCCCGCCTTTCTGTTCGCGGCGACTACCTGCATAAATAGTGATTCTAATTCTTGACCTTGTGGTGCAATCCCCTGATATCCTAATACCCCACCGGCAATAATGCCGATTCCATCGACAACCTGTTCTACTTCTGACAGGATATGGCTCGACAAGATGACGGTGATACCCTGCTCAGGAAAAGAACGAATCATTTTTCGTAGTTCTTGTATTCCGATGGGGTCTAGACCATTTGTTGGCTCATCAAGGATGAGGAGTTTTGGATAATTTAGCAGCGCAATGGCTATTCCTAAACGCTGTTTCATCCCTAATGAAAACTGCCCGGCACGTTTTTTGCCTGTATTGCTTAAGTCCACTATCTTAAGAACTTCATCTATACGGCTTTGTGGCAATCCAAGGGCAATTGTTCGAACCTTGAGATTTTCTCTTGCAGTTAGGTTGTCATATAACGGTGGCGTTTCAATCAACACACCAATATCTGTTAAATCTGTTCGTCGCCAATCATGTCCATTAAATAATATCGTCCCTGAATTTGGACGTAGCATGGCTGTAATCATTTTTAACGTTGTTGATTTCCCCGCTCCATTTGGCCCTAACAATCCATAAACCGTGTTTCGTGGAATGGTCAAAGATAGATTTTCTACTATCTTCTGTCCTTTAAAGCTTTTACTAAGATTTTCTGTTTGTAAAATAATATCATCCATAGTAAGTCATCATCCTTTCGATGACTTTAGTGTAAAAAATGATTATAAGGATTTTATAAGGATTTAATTTTTAATATAAACTCGCAACTTGATATGAGCGAAATTAGTCGCCCAGCCTCCACTTCAGGAAAAAAGCAGACTGTATTAAAAGAACGCTTACCTCTATCGCTAGAAGCGTGTCTTCCCTTTATAGCGAGTAGCTTACTTGAAGCAGCAGCGCGAAAAGCGCGTAGCTTTTTCACATACAAAAAAACTGTAGGCAAACTCGATTTTCACAAGTTTACCTACAGTTCGATTCAATTATTTTAAAAGGCATTTAATTCATCTTTTAGTTACATAAATTCATTTACTAATGCATTAAATTGATTTTCGCTCATTTTAATGTCAATATCCGTAAGTGGCAATTCAGAGTAGCCAGGGACTTTCTCTTGGTAAGAAGTCGTTTTTGTATCTTGATAGATAATACCTGTCACAAGCCCTTCAGTTTCCATTACTGTACGCATTGCCATGCCGCGATCAGCATTGTCGTAGCCTTCAATATCTGCAAGCTTTGTTAAGTTCTCTTTGAACCAATCATATGTGTTCACTTTGTTGTATGTTACACAAGGTGAGAATACGTTGATGAAAGAGAAACCTTTATGGTTAATGCCCGCTTCAATTAAAGCAGTCAACTCTTTAATATCTGTAGAGAATCCTTGTGCCACAAATGTAGCACCACTTGTTAAAGCTACCTCTAATGGTTTTAACGAAGGCTCAATTGCACCGCCTGGTGTTGATTTTGTGATAAATCCAGCAGCAGAGCGTGGTGAAGTTTGCCCTTTTGTTAAACCGTAAATTTGGTTATCCATCACTACGTAAGTGATGTCAATATTACGACGAATAGCGTGAATGGTATGTCCCATCCCGATAGCAAAGCCATCTCCATCACCACCAGATGCGATGACGTTTAAATCACGATTAGCCATTTTTAGGCCTTGTGCAATCGGTAGTGCACGGCCATGGATCCCATGGAAACCATATGAATTTATATAGCCTGAAATACGACCTGAACAGCCAATCCCAGAAATCACTGCAAGCTCATTCGGTTCAATGCCTACGTTGGCAGCTGCACGCTGAATTGCGGCTTGTACGGAGAAGTCGCCACAGCCTGGGCACCAGTTTGGTTTTACTGTATTACGAAAATCCTTAAATGTTGCCATTAGCAAGTCAGCTCCTTCACTTTATTTTCTAATTCACCAGGCAAGAACGGCGTACCGTCATATTTTGTGATGGTCTCAATTTTATCGTGGCCACCAATATTCATTTTTATGATATTTGCTAATTGACCTGTGTAGTTGTTTTCTACAACAATCACTTTTTTCGCTTTCGCGACAAGAGGTGTCATATCCGCAGATGGGAATGGGTGAATTAAGCGCATATGTGCATGGTTCACTTTCATACCTTGTGCATTGAGACGCTCTTGTACTTCTTCAAGAGCACCACGCGTTGAGTTAAAGCCAACCAGTAGTATATCGGCTTCATCATGCGGCACATTTTTATAAACAGGGGTATCAAAGTTTAGTGCCTCAAGCTTACGGAAACGTTTATCCATTTGTGTACGACGATTACCCGTCGCTTCAGACGGCTTACCTGTTTCATCATGCTCTACACCTGTTACATGATGAATACCATTTAACTGACCTGGTAAGACACGCGGTGATATACCATCTTCTGTATTTTCGTAACGTTTAAAGTAGGCTTTATCTGCTGCTGCTTCAATGTCTTCTGTTACAATTTTACCACGACGAACTTCAATTTTTTTGTAATCGAATGGTTCAACTGTTTGTTTACCTAGGGATAGCTGTAAGTCTGTTATTAAAATAACTGGTAATTGCAATTCCTCCGCAATATTGAATGCTTGAATTGTATCAAAGAACGCTTCTTCCATTGTAGAAGGTGCAATGACTACTTTCGGAATCTCACCATGTGTACCATAAAGCATCGCCATTAAATCCGATTGTTCCTGTTTTGTCGGAAGACCTGTTGATGGACCACCACGTTGTGTATCGATAACAACAAGTGGTTGCTCCGTCATACCCGAAAGCCCGATTGCTTCCATCATAAGTGAAAGACCAGGACCTGCCGATGCAGTGAATGCACGAACACCACCAAAGTTTGAGCCAATAGCCATCGTAGCTGCTGCTATTTCATCTTCAGTTTGAATAACCGCACCACCGAATTTCGGTAATTTTTTTATGAGGTATTCCATAATTTCAGAAGCTGGTGTAATTGGGTATGCCGCCATAAAGCGTGTCCCAGCAGCAAGTGCACCCAATGCTACTGCATCATTACCAATCATGAACATACGGCGTTTGCCGTCTGCAGGCGCTAATGCCCATTCGCCCGCGCGATCACCTATAAGCTCATCCATCATTTCATGGCCGCGTGCAATAGCTTCCATGTTTTTTTGTACAACCTCTTCACCTTTTTTACCGAAAATATCATCCACAACATTTTGGAAGACAGCATCTTCTAAGTTAAGAAGGGAAGCTGTTGCTCCGATTGCTACCATGTTTTTCATTAATGTTGTGCCAAGCTCCGCGGCCACTTCTGTGAATGGTACAGCGAATAATGGAGCCTTAGAATCTTCAGGCTTTACTGGTTCAAACTTTGCATCAGCTAAAATAACACCATTTTCTGTTAATTCTTTATAATTGACGTCGATTGTTTCTTGGTCGAAGGCAACTAAAATATCTAAATCATCCGCAATAGAACGTACTTCTGTTGGACGAACTGTAATTTTATTATTCGTATGGCCACCTTTAATTCGAGAAGAGAAGTGACGATAACCGTATAGGAAATATCCTAAACGATTCATTGCCATTGAGAAAATCTCACCTGTACTCTCAATCCCTTCACCCTGTTGCCCACCGACTTTCCATGAAAGCTGATGTAACATGTCAACAACTCCTTAAATCCAATGTGTACTATTATTTTTTCCTTCATAAGTTTAACACGAAGATACGGTCTGCACTATTGTTATTCCACGATTTAGCGGAAATTCAGACCTTTGACCGAAAATGCCGTTCAAAAAATTGTAATATTCAGACCAATTAAGTATAAAAAATTAACTTACTGGAATCAACTACAAAATTCTCGTTTTTTCCAGTTATATGTATATGAGCTGAGCTTTCCTTTCGGTGACCAGAGCGTTACTACTGCTTACCTGAGCGATACACCCACTTACCCGAGCGCTTCTACTGCTGACCGGAGCGCTTCTACTGCCGACCGGAGCGTTTCTCTCGCCTACCCGAGCGGTTCTACCTCCGACTTGAGCGTTACTACCGCTTACCCGAGCGCTCCACCAACTGACTTGTGTATTACGATTCAACACGATATCAGCCCCAGCATATAATTAGATTTGCACTGTAACAAAAAAATGCCTCGCATCATAAATGTGCAAGGCATTTCTCTTCATTTTTTATCGGGAACTACCGAAAGCTCCATCTCTCATCTAACATGAGAGCTTCAGCACGCGTTAGCTCCTGATCGGTTCAAGTCAACAGGAAGTTGATTACTTAGGCTCTGTAGTTATTGCCGTCGCATCGCCATAAATTCCTAAATAATCGGTGGGGATATAGAATCCCCCACCGATTAAAGGTTCACTTTATTATCGAACACGTTTTTCTACTAACAATTTTAAGGCCGTACGTTCCTCACCAGCAATTAAAATATCGGCAAACGCCGGTGCGCATATCAAATCTGTGCCACTTGGCGCTACAAATCCGCGTGCAATGGCCACTGCTTTCACGGCTTGGTTAAGTGCACCCGCCCCAACTGCCTGCATTTCTGCTTGCCCTTTTTCTCTGATTACCGCGACTAATGCACCTGCAACTGAATTTGGATTAGAGCGTGACGATACTTTTAATGAATCCACAATTATTCCTCCCCGTTTCGCGAATAGTGTTTACGCTCAATAACTCATGTCCCCCTTTTTGGTCCTCAAGTTATTGTCCGTAGGTCATTTTATGCTCGTGAAAACGAAAATAGACTATTTTCAAAACCGATATATTGCAAACCATGCAAATACATTAAATTTACCTATGTAATTTACTACCATTCATGTCATTACAAAGCGTGCTTCCCTTACTATCGCCAGGTATTTTTCATACGATTATTATTTTTTTACATAAAAAAATTACTGTATTTTACACAGTCTTTTTTCTTTTAAAATTGAAGTATCTATATGAACCCGTTGATTTTCGCTACGGCGGTCGCTTTTCGCGGCTACACTCGCCGCCTGCGCGCCAATCAACTAGTGTACGTCTATATATGATTGAGGTGATGGATAGGATGACGAAAAATAGTAATAATAAACGACATCAACTAGAAATCCTGACAATTGACCATCCGAGGTGCCACACTTCACAACGTTTGGCAAAAACTATGTCCGTCGCTTTCAAGATACCGATTTATTTGAACGCATCTTCTATCGCATTTTAGAAGAAATCGTAGATAAAGGATTGTTGAGCGCAGACTATATTTTCCTTGATTCTACACACGTCAAAGCAAGTTCGAAAAGTAAATCGTGCGCAAAGAAACGCGTTCGTATGAGCCACTGACTTTACAAACGTACACGCCGTCTGAATAAATATCACAGAAAAAATCAAAAGGTTTCGGAATGCTTAGCATTTCCGAAACCTTTTGTCTTCAATCTGAAACTACTGTGTTTTTCATGACACAGTAGTTGTTGACATTACCCTTTGAACGGATAATCTTCATTTATATAAATTCTTTCGCAGCGCAAAGCTTTTCCTGATTTGTCATCAATTTCTACAAAAAAGCCACTTAACACATCGCGCCCTTTTTTTGGTACTTCAAAGCGGGCTGGCATATTTGTCTGGAATTTGTAAATAACATTGTCCTTCGTCATCCCTAAAATTTCATCATAAGGTCCTGTCATTCCGACGTCAGTAATATAGGCTGTCCCATTCGGATAAATGCGCGCATCTGCAGTCTGCACATGTGTATGTGTCCCAACAACCGCTGAAGCCTTACCATCTAAATGCCAACCAAGTGCAATTTTTTCACTTGTCGCTTCCGCATGGAAATCCACAAATACTAACGGAGACGTTTTACGCGCTTCTTCAATCAATTCCTCCGCCATTGCAAAAGGGTCCTCATGTGGTGGCAAAAACACTCGACCATGTAAATTAATAACCGATAATGTGACACCATTTTTTGAAATTTGTACCATACCCTTACCTGGAGCCTCACTTGAAAAATTCGCTGGACGAATTAAATAATCCGCATCATCAATAAAATCAAAAATATCCTTGTTGTCCCAAGTATGATTGCCCATCGTAATGACATCTACACCCATTTGTAAAAGGTCAATATAAATAGAATGTGTAATTCCACGACCTGCAGCTGCATTTTCACCATTCGCAATGACAACGTCTAGATTATATTTTTTCTTTAAACGTGGCAAATATTTTTCCACTGCATCACGACCAATTGAGCCGACAATATCTCCAATAAATAGCACTTTCATTTTGCAAAACCACTCTTTCTATAAATAACAATCTTTAGTTTACCATTATTTCTTCGTCAATCGCAAAATAAAACGCAAACCATAAATAGTTCACGTTTTACACAAACTGCTGATACGTATCATTTCCGTCAATCATCCCATAACAGTCATCCAACAGTAGTTTCATGACCGTTGTTTGAGTACTTGTTTTGCTTTGCTAACACTTATTTTTTCATCTAAATGCACCTGGCCTACTAAGTAAGCACCGAATTTCCATTTGTTCAATAGATATGTCACGCAAATGGAACTAATCGTACTGAAAAAAAATGAAATAAAGACAACAAAAAAAATACTAAATTTTCCTACATAGTTCGTTAAGAAGCTTTTCACCAAAATATTAAATAACGGGTGTAACAAATAAATACCAAAGGAATAGCGACTAATAAAAATGATAAAACTTGGCATTCCCTGCATTTTACTCGCTATATAAAATAGAAAGAAAGCGACACTCAATGTATACAGAATGACATCTATTCTCTTTGAGTGAATTTCAGTGATAAAGCCCCAGAGCTGAATAGTTAGTAAAAAACTTAGTGTGCATAGGCATATAACGAATAGTTGATAACGAAAACGGTGTAATAGTGAAAGGAAGACTTCATAATTTCTTCCGCAATAGTAGGCTGTTACAAAATAAGCTAGCCACGCAGGAAACGGCATCTTATTTAAAACGCTCCACTCCAGTTCTGCATATGGTAAATAATAAAAATACTCGTACGGATCCAAAAAATTAAAAAAGGCTAAGTAACCAAAATTAATAAGAAAAGCAGTTATCATGACTTTATAGGCTGGATATTTCGATACAATATACTTGACGAACAATGGATGTAAAAAATAAAACTGAAAAATGATGACGATAAAATAGCCATGAAAATCGCCTTCGAATAAATTCAGAATAACCTTTTTTTCAAATTCACCACTATTCGTGCCAATCGAATGAAGCGCTGCATCTAGAATGCCTATAAACAGAAATGGGACAAATATATACTTAAAACGTTTTTCATAAAATTTTTTGGGCAAATGATCTGGGTAGGAATAAGCAATGACGAACTCCGAGATAAAAATAAAGAGCGGTGTGCCGAACATGAATGCCAATTGAATAGACGTCAGTACTACTAATAATGGACTTTCCCCAATGTCATAGATATCTAACGCTAACGTGACACCGTGCATGAATACAATCCCCAAACAGGCGACGAATCTTAGTAAGAATATCTCTTTCACAACTGGTTTCATTTTTCCCACCTGCCATTTCTAAGCAATCATCTTGCCACGCAATTATGCTTTTTAGCTTACTTAAACACATAGGAAAAACTTTTTAGTCGTTGGAAAATGCACGCTTTACATGCACCAAAATATCACGCATCATTTTAGGTTCAAGTAAAAAATTCCCTAATAAAACAATCGCAATTGTCCATAAGGAAACACATATCGCCGCTACCAACCAAGAACCTACACCTGTAATAGGAAGCTCCATGAAAAAAATAAATGGCGTTGCAGCGATGAATGCTAAAATAATATTGCGCATAATTTTTTTGACCGTAACCAGCGCAGACTGTTTTAAAATTTCTTTTGACGTATACAAAATTAAATCACACGTACGATAGGCATACGAACAAAGCGCACCTATTAGTACCCCCTCTATACCAAAAAACTGTACGAAAATAATGGCGGTCACAAGGTTAATAACCGCTTCAATAATGGCACGGTTTTTCGTCTCTCTAAAATGGCCAGCAGCGTTTACTAACGTATTTGAAGGAATTCGAATCGTATTCGCAACACCTACCATAACAAATAGCATCGCTAGCCACGGCCGTATATAATCAACATCCTCAACACCCACTGTATATATAGTGATAAACGGTAAAATTAAAATGGCTGTACACGTATAACAAAAAGCAACGACTGCAAAAAAAACGTACTCAAAATGTTGAAAATATTTTTGAAGACCGACCCTATCCGCTTTTACTAGAATGTCACCAAATGCCGCTAACATTGCCCCCGAAAAAGCTGAAACGAACAAAGTGACGGCATTAAAGACCAAACTGTACACCGTAAATACACTAACCTCCGCTAGACCCAGAAACAATGTAATCAAAATAAACGGTGTATTAAATACAACTAACGAAGCGATTTGATGAATTAAAGCATCCCATTTAGCTTTCGTTGCTCGGGTATTTGGCTCTACTTTTATATTAAAATATGAATATTTTTTTTTGACATAGCGTCTTAAAAAAAGAATATCCAGTAATAATAGAACACTTGAACTAGCAATAACGACAATGATGGAAAAACCAAGCATGATAAATGTCAATGACAGTAGCGTACTGGCAATAAGTAATATGGTTTGGATGCGGAAAATTACGTAACTTTTTTGATCCGCCGTCAGAAGAACTAGATATTTTCCTATAAAAAAATACTCCCACATACCGCTTATCCCTAGAATAAGTACCATGTAAAAGGCTGTACGTGGATTCACCTCATCGCCCACCACGAAAGGATAGAAGATAGCTAAAATTGCTACTAACACTGTAAAGATAGTACCTGAACGTCTATAAAAATGATTAGTAGCTGACAGTATACCATTTATCTGGTCTTTATCACTCAAGGACAAGGGCTTATAAAGTGCGGCGATAGATGCATTGCCTACGCCCGCTTCTACAATTTTTAAATAACTTAAAAATTGCTTAATAGATGATATAAGTCCATTGGAAGCGGAGCCATAGGTCGTCATAAATAATCGAGGCAAAATAAAATTAATGGCTGCCGAAACAATTTGAAGCAGTACATTTGACAGTAAATTCAATAACACTTTTTTTGTTCTCATGGTGGCTAACACCTTATCCTTTAGTAAAAGCAGGGCTTAAAACCTTCATGTTACTTCGATACCGACTCAACCAAATCAAACCATAGAGTAAAAGAATGTGATGTTTCTTCAATAACCAAATATAAATCTTTGATTTGAGGGACATTTTATTCATGTGGACCGCATGTAATGCCTTTTTCATGTCCTTATGCGCTAACATTTTTTTGATAAAGATTCTTTTCTCACGGAAGCTCTTATGATTATGCCGGCTAAATTCATTATGAACGGTGGCAGTCGCTAGATACGTAAAATAATAGTGTAATTGTTCAGCGAAATTAGGGACCACCCCTTCCACTTCACGTTTAAGATCATTCAATCGCTCACACAAAATAAGTATTTTTTCAAAGAACTTCTCATCATAGCTCGCAGTCATTGAAGAAGAGATTTGACGATAATGGTAGAGATACTTATCTTCTAATATACATATACTGTTCGCCTCGAGTAAGCTTGGATACGTACAAGCAACATCTTCCCCCAAGCGAATTTTATCATCTACTTTAAATTGATATTTTTCTAGTAGCAATCTTTTAAATAATTTATTGGAAACTGAGGGGAATAATCCGAATTTATAATATTCGCCTGAAAACAGCATAACCGGATACACGTCTTGTAGCATCCTCTTCTTTCCGTACAGTCCAGGCGCTACACTTTGCGTTCGTTTCACTTCTAAATCTGGGTAATTTTCAACAATATCACAAATAACGATGTCTACATCAAATTTACGCGCGGCATTACATAATGATTGGTACATATCCACCTCAATCCAATCATCACTATCCACATAGCCAATATATTGCCCACTGGCGATACTTAACCCCGCTTTACGTGCACTGACAAGCCCACCATTTTCTTTATGAATAACGGTAACTCTTGCATCGAGCTCGGCATATTCATCACAAATTACTGAGCAGTTATCCGTCGAACCATCATCTACTAAGATTAATTCAAAATCTACGAATTCCTGTTTCAAAATACTCTCAATACACTTTCTTACATAAGGCTCCACATTATAGATTGGTACAATAATACTTAAAAATGGCATCGCCTCATCTCCCATTCATCTGAATTCCCTGACTTTTATTCATGGTTAATGCAAACATGAGTAACAAAATATGATACGGAAAATAATCCATTACAAATGAATCAAGTCCAATATTCGCAATGAACATGATATAAAGGGGAATGGCGTTGACCGAAAGTAATTGAAAGCTTGTATGTCCTACTATGCCAACATTATTTTGTAGCACTTTATATAAACTTAAAATGTAAAGTAAAGCGAGTATTACGCCAAAAAAACCTAAATAATAGGGCGTCGATAAGTACATGGTATGGGCCATTTTCACTTTCGAAAAAGTTGTCCCAAAGCCCGCTCCAAAAACAAAAATCTTTGTACTTTGCAAGATTTCGCTTGCAAACATCCCCCAACTACTCACTCGCCCTGTCGTGATGGCATCGGTGGAGATCCCTGCTCCAAAAAAACGAATCCAATATATTTCGAATAACTTCTCGTAAAAAAAAAACAGTGCTGTTCCACATATCACCAATATGAAAGAAGAAAACTTTATAGCCGTTTTGACATTGTTTTTAAAGAACACAATAAACGTCATCAAAATTAATGCAATGAATGTGATGATAAACATTTTGGAATAAGTCAGTACGCCAAAGGCCGCTAATATAATGATAAAAACAATCGACTTTTTTTCTTTTTTCCCATCGAGATTAAACAGTACTAATAAACAAGACATTGCTATTAAAATTTGTAAACTAAAATAATTCGGGTCTAAATCTAAACCAGTAAATCTAGTACTGATCGTACTCAATGTCCTTACCGTATTCACAACCGTCATAGATTGAATAAAACTATCGATTGTAGGAACAGAAAAGCTTATCAAACGAACAACGGCTGCAGCAAGTAAACCTAACACATAAATATACGTGTATCTTCTGAAGTATTCTTTATGATTGATAGCTTGGACAGCAAAGAAGATGACACTATAATTCAACACAAAACCTAACACTTCAATAACATTACCGCTGCTAAATAACGTTACACTGACAGCATAAAATACAAAGAGAAAATAGGTTATTACGAGCCTTGTTGACAACCCTTCGTTTTGTAAAATTATCGTCAAAATACTTAAAACAATATAGAAAAAACTCAGGACTACAAAAAGTGAATAGCTTGTTAAATCGAACTTAATGACATACACCCATGAAATAAAAAATAATAAATAGTCAATTCTATGTTGTTGCTTATCACACAACATGGCCGTACACGTTAACAGAAAAAAAATCCAAAGAAATATATTGCTACCTGTGTACATTTTTAACACAACAAATATACTGGAAATAAGACAGATGAAAATACTGAAATACTTATTTTTCAATATCATTTAGCATCAAACTCCAATACGAGTTGTTCTTGTGCTCTTCGATTTGTATATTGATTTTCTTCGATAAACCTTTTCATTCTTTGGAGCTTGTCAGCGTTTTCGATTACATGGGCAATAATCGGATAGAGGTCCTCTACATTTTCGCTTGTAATAAAGCCGTTTTGGCCATCACTAATTTGTTCACCTGCTGCTGCAAAATTCGTGGTAATAACCGGCGTATCTAATATCAATGCCTCCCCTATAACCATTGGATAACCCTCATATGCCGATGTTAAAATAAGCACATCACTTTGTCTTATAAAAGGATATGGATTGTGACATTCACCGACAAATTCAACCACATCATCTACCCCTAGTTCAAAGGCTAATCTTTTATTTTGCAGTAAATCTGGCCCGTCCCCTAAAATTCTCCAACGAAAATGACAAATGGAAGAATCCTTTAGTAACTTACAGAGATGTGGAATGAGATGAAACCTTTTGGTGGCATTTTCAATCCTCCCAATAGATATTAAATCTATTGGCCCCTTTTCAAAAGGTGTGTACTGCCATGCCAGCTCTTTTATTTCATCAATTGGGAAAAAGTTATAGACAACCTGAATTTTGTCTTTATATTGTGGGAGAAAGTTTATCAAATTTTGCTTACATGCTTCCGAAACACATAACAATCGATCAAAATTTTTATAGGTTTTGACACATCTATCATAATGAAAGTCGGCTTTAAGAGGATCCGTATGTATCCACGCGAACTTCCTATTTGCCTGAACAAATTTATCTACAAATAAATTCGTACCTTGGTTAAAATAATTATGTGGCACATCATTAAAATAAGAAATGGCAATATCATAAACTCTATTGTTGCGATGTGTTTTTAATAAGATTGCATATAAATGGTTAGAGCCAATCAATCGTACGACAATCATACATAATAGACGTAGTGTTACATGCCATACATTCTGTCTCTTTTTCACTTCTGCAAAAGGAGTAGCGATTAGTTGTAACAGTAAATTTCCTGTATGCACATTAACATTTGGAGGGATGTCCTTCATTAATTCACCTTTACCAAATGTAAAAACATCTATTTCATATTGCTTATAGAGACTGACTTCTTTGAGTGTATTAATTAATGCTTTTTGAATACCGCCCATCTGAAAATTTTGCGCAACAAATAATATCTTCATATAGTCCCCCTAGCAATCCAATATTATTGTAAATTTACATTAGCTATTAATAAACGTTTCATAAATACCTATATAGATCCGTTAACCTTTTTTCCATTTGGCACCAACTATAATGTTCTTCATAAAGTTCTTTCATTTTATGAGTAATTTCTGGCCACTCGTTCCTTCGCTTGACCAAACTGTCAATGGCTTTTTGTAGACTCTCTCTATTAAAATCAATGAGTTCGCCAAGATTATTTTCCGCTACAACCTCAGACATACCTGTATTTTTTGCCATTATTAAGGGTTTTCCGAGCATTAATGCCTCATAAAATTTATTTGGCGCTGCATAGTAATGATTAGAAAGTTCAGGGTCGTAAATAGCTGTCATAATATCGCAGCTATTTTCTAATTCTAATGTCTTTTCATAGGGTAACTTACCGTAAAATAGTATGTTATCGTGCTCTTGTGAAATTTGCGCTAGTTCATCCGCAAATTCTCCAAACCCGCCAATATGCAATTCGTAGTTTGGGGTATTCTTAACTATTTCCACCAATTCTTGAATAAGTCTCTCTCTAGCCAGAATGCCTACATAAACTATTTTTACTTTGTCTGGATTCAAATGTAAGTCACCATTTAGATTTACATAAATCGGGGTATTATAAATAACTTCTAATTTTTTGGGCGACGATTTAGCAATCTGTTCTTTGCGCTTTTCTGTACAAATTATTACTGCATCCACTGTGTTCATTAGCATAACATCTATAGTTCCCACGATTTTCCCGATACTTTCTGGTCCATTAAATGGTGCTGTAATCGAATCGAAAATATCGTAGATGACTTTTTTATGAAGTATTTTCCCGCATATTGTCCCTACTAGTGCCGTATCAAAATCACAAGCATGAATAATGTCATACGTATTTTTATTTCGCAGCAGCCAATGAAATAGTTTTACTTGAAATTTCAACAATGGCAAGAGATTTTTTTTAAAACCACCTCCATACGTAGCTGGCAATCCGAATCTTGTGATTTTAATGGCATGTGTACGCTCTAATAATTGCTCTTTCGCCCTATACTTGGCGTCTCGATCCCACGCTAAAATTTGGACACGCCAGTTATTTTTGACAAGGCTGTGTGCTTCCTTTTCGACCCTTGGATCTGGAGAAACAGGATTACTTCTCATGAAAACCACTCTCACCTATACTATCCCCTTACATATTTAATGCCTGCTATAACAAATTCGCCTTTATTTGTTTATGTATTCTATTATGTTTTATGTCCTTACATACGGACGTGTTTTCTTATTTCAAAAAAACTTCCACCATTTTTTTGTGAAAGTATCTTCTGGTTCATAAGATAGTAAAGGCTGATTTTTGATGATGCGTTTGTTATTCTCAAGGAAACAATCCACTGCTTCTAATTCTTTTTGTTTTTCTAGAAATCTGAGTCCTTTTTCAAATAATAAGGGACGTGTTTTTAAATTATGCACATCCGAACCATAAGTATGAACAAGGTTCGAACGCACTAATCTTATGGACAGCTTTTGAACGGCCTTTCCAAACATACCGGTTAAGCTGCCTGCGGTTATTTGTGCAAGTGCACCCTCGCGTATAAGTTGGGTTAAACGGCCCGGGTTTTCGGCAATCACTCTATTTCTCTCTGGATGTGCAATGATGGGGGTGATACCTGCTGTTAGTAAACCGTAAATGATATCTTTTGTATACTTGGGTATGAAATGAGATGGAAGCTCTAAAAGTAAATAATTGGAGTGCGCTAATGTATGTAGCTGCTGTTGTTCACAAAGCTCTAAAATCTGCCCTGACAAACGTACCTCATGTCCTGGGTAAAGTTTTAATGGCAAGTTACGCCTTTCGATTTCGTGCTGTAGTTGCTTAATTTGTTCACTCACTATCTCAAAATGGACATTATATAATGGATGTAGAGCATGTGAGGTTGAAATCATCCCTGTAATCCCTTGTGCAACAGCTTGGTCAAATATGCTGAGCGACTCTTCTAATTTTTCTGGCCCATCATCGACATTAAATAAAATATGACTGTGCATATCAATCACTGTGTGCCACTCCCCATCTACATCCTATAGCTATCTATAATATTCTTCATAGTATTGACTACGCGGTAATTTATAATTATTTAATACGACCCCTAAAATATTCGCTTTTGAGGATTCAAGGCTTGCCTTTGCTTTTAGAACACTAGAATTTTCCACAGCACCACTATTAACTATCAACAGTGTGCCATCACATTTATTGGATAAAATTTGTGCATCCGTCACCGATAAAATTGGTGGTGCATCGAAAATAATGATGTCAAACTCTTTCTTTAACTCTTCCATCACACTCTCTAATGTTTTAGAAGCAAGTAACTCAGCTGGATTCGGTGGGATTGGCCCGCTCGTCAAGACAAAAAGATTAGGAATATCTGTACGATTGATAACATCTAACATAGTCGATTGCCTTGTTAGTATATTTGAAAGCCCTCTCACATTTTGCAATAAAAACGTATAATGCATAGTTGGCTTACGTAAATCGGCATCCACAATAACTATCTTTTTTCCTTCCTGCGCAAACACCACGCCTATATTAGCGACATTTGTTGACTTTCCTTCACCTGGTGTTGCAGAGGTTACTAAAATTGTTTTTATATTTTTATCAGGCATTGAAAATGTAATATTTGTACGGATTGTCCGAAATTGTTCAGAAACAATAGAATTACTGTTTGCAACTGTCACAAGCTTTCGAGCCATTTTTATTAGCTTCTTCTTTTTCTTTTTTGCTTTTTTTTGTTGAAACAAGTTACTCCCTCCTCATTTTATGGGATGCAATCCTAGTGCTCCTATTATTGGCATCACTAATTTGACTAATCAGGCCTATAATCGGTAACCCTAGCGTTTCTTCAATATCTTGCTCCGTCTTAATCGTCGTATCAAGGCTCGCTACTATGATTGCGAAACCTGCACTCAAGATGAAGCCAATGAATGAGGCTGCCACGATGTAGAGAGTCTTGTTCGGCGCTACTGGCTCAGGTTCTTCATCTAACTTTGCTACTGACAAAATATTAACATTATCAACCGTCATTAAGATTTGAATTTCCTCTTGAAACACGCCTGCTATCGTATTCGCAATATCGACAGCCAGGTCCGCTTGCTTATCTTCGACGTTAATATTAACGACTTGAGAGTTATTGGCACTTGAAACAGTGATTTGGTTCATTAATATTTCTGGTGTCAAATCCAAATCCAATTTATTGATGACCTTAGATAAGATAGCTGGACTTTTAATGATGATATTATACGTATTAATTAATCGTAAATCTGTCTCAACCTGTTGTACCCCTATATATGGTTGATCTGTGTTTTTTTGATTGACTAATAGCTGTGTTTCAGCTTCATATATAGGCTGTAAAATAAAATAACTAATAAAGGCTGTAACTAAAGCTATGAATAATGTAAAGCTCATTATAAAAAGCAAATGTTTTCGTACTATTTTCAATACATCTTGTAATGTGATTGTCTCTTTCAACGTCATTCACCCCTTGTCAAAACGTATGCTAGTTATAATATGTGGCACTACTAAACTATTTGAATTATTAAAAGCATTATTCAAAAATTTTAGGAGGATCGTTCAATAAGCTGTTATTTGCCAGTATATTGTTACACACTTTTATTTATTCAAAGAAAAGAACACGTAGATGTAACATTGAAACCAAAAATACCTCGCAAATCTATATTTTCTGTTAAATAAAAAGAATCCATTTTGAAAAAAGATTGATTAAAGTGGATTCTTATCAGCAGATTTAAGTTTGGTTTTTCATAAATGATTTGATTATTTTCGACCTGCTATGCTCAACAATCACTTCCTTTAATGGAAAATCACTAAAGCGTAGTGATTTCAAGAAAATCCTCCTTTAGCGACATGCTTTGAGATGATTTTCTTTTTTCTGCATCATCAGAATTTCAATTTTTTTTATCGAGACGCATTAATATTCTATCTGTAAGGTCCAATCGTGATAAAATTAAACAAATAGAGCGATGAAATCTCATATAAAATGGCTATTAGCAGGCATCGTGAAAAAAGTCATTAGCATAAAGGGGAAAATTGAATGGCAGAATTAAAGGATTGGAAAAATAGTGCTCGCGGGCATAAATTTATAGCTTCATTTAGTGGAGGAAAGGATAGTGTCTTAGCTTTATATAAAGCAGAGAAGATTGGAGAAGCGATTGGACTGATTGTCATGCTGGAGGAAGAAGGGAAATGTTCCAGATCTCATGGAATGCCTCCAGAACTCATACGTGCCCAAGCTAAATCTATAGGTTTACCTGTATATACTGCAGCCGCAAGCTGGACAGATTATGAAAAAGAATTTATGCGCCTTTTAGAAAATGCTAAAAGTCAAGGAGCGGAAGTGTTAGTAACTGGGGACTTAGATATGCCAGCTCATGGCTGTTGGCATGAAAAGGTTACGAAGAATGCTGGATTAAAGCTTGGTATGCCTTTATGGGAAATGAACCATCGCGAAGCTGTCGAAGAGTTCATAAATCTAGGATTTGTAACGACCATTGTCACTGTTAATTTATCATTAGGAATGCGAGAGGTAGATTTAGGGCGAACGTTAACCCATGAATACGTGAAGGAGCTTGAAGCTCGTGGTATTGATCCCTGCGGAGAAGGTGGAGAGTTCCATACCACAGTAATAGATGGGCCCATTTTTAAATATCCAATTCCAGTTCGTAAATGTGAGATTATTAAAGATGGAGACTATGCTTTTTTGCCTTTGGAATTAGATCAGATGGCCGCTATGGATACCTAAACTCCCCTTCGTACAATGTTTCACAAATACCATACAAACAACGTTAAGTCATACACAAAGAGGCTTCCCTTGACCTAAGTCAAAGGAAGCCTCTTTATTATTTACTATTTCGCATACTCCACAGCACGTGTTTCACGAATAACTGTTACTTTAATATGTCCTGGATAGTCAAGCTCGTCCTCTATTCGCTTACGAATATCGCGCGCTAGACGATGTGAAGCTAAATCGTCAATTTTTTCAGGTTGTACGATAATTCGAATTTCACGACCTGCTTGGATAGCATATGATTTTTCGACACCATCATAGCTTTCAGAAATCTCTTCTAATTTTTCAAGTCTGCGGATATAGTTTTCGAGTGTCTCACTACGAGCCCCTGGACGCGCTGCTGATAATGCGTCAGCTGCAGCCACTAGTACCGCAATAACAGAAGTTGCTTCTGTATCACCATGGTGAGAAGCGATACTGTTAATAACGACCGGATGTTCTTTGTATTTCGTTGCAAGTTCTACACCAATTTCGACGTGGCTACCTTCCACTTCATGGTCAATAGCCTTACCAATATCATGTAATAAGCCTGCACGACGAGCCAATGCTACATCTTCACCAAGTTCAGCTGCGAGTAAACCAGCTAAATGTGCAACCTCTACTGAATGTTTTAGTACGTTTTGACCATAACTTGTACGATACTTCATGCGCCCTAAAATTTTCATTAAATCTGGATGTAGATTGTGAATGCCAATTTCAAATGTCGTTTGTTCCCCTGTTTCGCGGATTTGTTCATCCACCTCACGACGAGATTTTTCAACCATTTCCTCGATACGTGCAGGGTGAATACGCCCATCTTGTACCAGTTTTTCAAGTGCCAATCGAGCCGTTTCACGACGAATTGGATCAAAACCAGATAAAATAACCGCTTCTGGTGTATCATCGATGATTAAATCAATACCTGTTAACGTTTCTAGCGTTCGGATATTACGGCCCTCACGACCGATAATTCGACCTTTCATTTCATCATTTGGCAAAGTCACGACAGAGACTGTTGTTTCTGCTACGTGGTCAGCTGCAAAACGTTGCAGTGCCAGTGATAAAATCTCACGTGCTTTTTTATCAGATTCTTCTTTTGCACGTGTTTCAGATTCTTTCGTCATCACAGCAATATCAGTTGCGAGCTCTTTTTCTACCTCACCTAAGATAACAGCCTTGGCCTCATCTCTTGTTAATGCAGAAATACGCTCTAACTCTGTTTTTTGCGCGGCAACGAGCTCGTCCACTTTGCTTTCCATCTGTTCAATATGCTGTTGTCTTTCGGCAAGAGCTTGTTCCTTACGCTCTAAGCCAGCTTCTCTCTTATTCAGAGCATCATCCTTGCGATCAAGATTCTCTTCTCTTTGCAATAAACGGTTCTCTTGTTTTTGAAGTTCTAAACGACGATCACGAATGTCATTTTCGGCTTCAGTACGAAATTTGTGAGTTTCATCTTTGGCTTCAAGTAGTGCTTCTTTCTTTAATGCCTCCGCTTCTCGTTTTCCTTCTTCAACGATCGTTTCAGCAACATGTTTAGCACCAGTGATTTTTGAGTCATTCACTTTTTTCATGTAGATATAGCTAACAGCGGCACCAACGATGAGTCCAAGCAAAGCGGAGATGATAGTAATTCCATCCATATGAACACCTCCTCTTGCTATTTGGGTAATACAGTTTCAGTCGGCGCATACATCCATTTCGCCTTGGGGGCCAACATAATGTTGGTCACTCAGTCGTTGCCACAAGACGTGGCGTTCTTAGACTGAGTTCCTCTATTTCAGTAGGTATTTGAACACCCACTAAAAGGAACCACAACCGCATTCATCTCACCACCTTCAGAGGTGGGAGTCTTACGCTGAATGAAGATAAAATGTACTGCCTATTTCAAAGTCATAATTCAGAAATTATACATATTTAATTGTATATCTAGCTTTTAGCTCTGTCAAGGATAGACGGTCACCTGTTCGCCTCGAACAAGAAAAAAAGTAAGTGATATCCATAAGGAGAATTTATTACCTGATACTTATGTGCTAGCTATAAATCCAGCTATTGATTAATAATTCGGATTTTCAGTCCAAAGGTTTCAATTCATCATTTGTAAATTGCGTGTGATGAACAGCATATCATGTTATGCTACCCATCAAAACATCTTTCATTACTTACTAAAGAACTATGCAAAAGAAATATCGCAAATTTCTACAGATAATGACACGTAAAATAATAATGAAAGCAAAAAAATACATCGTTCTCACTCTGTAGCGCGAGAACGATGTATTTTTTATTTTTCTTCTTCAAGAAGAACTATTAATTCCTCATCCATTTCCTCTTCTACATCATGTGCTGCAATTGTATAAGCAGCTGAAGCAATACCGTAGGAAGCACGGATTTTATTAGCAATATCATCTAGGACAGCAGGGTTTTCTTTTAAGTATTGTTTTGCATTTTCACGGCCTTGTCCTAGGCGCTCATCACCATATGCATACCAAGAGCCGCTTTTTTGCACGATGTCTAGCTCAACACCTAAATCGACTGTTTCGCCCTCTTTTGAAATGCCTTCACCGTACATAATATCAACTTCTGCTGTACGGAATGGTGGTGCTACTTTGTTTTTCACAATTTTAATTTTCGTACGGTTACCCATAATGTCATTGCCTTGTTTAATAGCTTCTGCACGACGTACTTCTAAACGAACAGAGCTATAGAATTTAAGCGCACGACCTCCTGGAGTTGTTTCTGGGTTCCCGAACATGACACCGATTTTTTCACGAATCTGGTTAATGAAGATGGCAATAGTTTTTGATTTATTGATAGCGCCAGAAAGCTTACGTAAAGCCTGAGACATTAATCGCGCTTGTAAACCCACGTGCGAATCACCCATATCACCTTCGATTTCCGCTTTTGGCACTAATGCTGCCACTGAGTCAATAACGATGATTTCGATAGCACCACTGCGTACTAATGCTTCTGCAATTTCAAGCGCTTGTTCGCCAGTATCTGGTTGCGATAATAATAATTCGTCGATGTTAACGCCTAATTTTTGTGCATAGATTGGATCTAATGCGTGCTCAGCATCGATAAATGCTGCCTGCCCACCTGCTGCTTGTACTTCTGCAATTGCATGTAAGGCAACTGTTGTTTTACCTGATGATTCTGGGCCATATACTTCAATAATACGTCCACGAGGATAGCCACCAATACCTAATGCTGCATCAAGTGCTAGCGAACCACTTGAAGATGTTGCAATTTCTAAATCTGTTTTTTCGCCAAGCTTCATGATAGAACCTTTCCCAAAATTCTTTTCAATTTGCTTTAAAGCCTGTTCTAAGGCAGCTTTACGATCACTCATTGTTTTTCCTCCTTCGAAACTGTTCACTGTTTTTATCTATCTCTACTATACTTGTTTTTGAGAAAACACGCAAGAAAAAAGCGAACATTTATTCGATTTTTCTCCAAAATAAAAATTTGGGTATGTTTTCTCTACCCAAATTTCTATTTTGACTTCTATTTAGTAACGTTTCATAAAACCTCGTTCTTCCAATAGTTGCATTAAGTAATGGCATGTAAACTTCACCGCACGTAAACGATTCGTATTGCGCATACCCGATAAATGTAATAAATACGTGATCGGTTCTTCTTCACCAATAGCAATCCCAATCCAAACCATTCCTACGGGTTGGTGGTCATGTGCTGTCGGGCCTGCTGCACCAGTAAGACCAATACCAATAGTTGTACTGAACTTCTCACGTACAGTGCTGGCCATCGCTGCAGCACATTCACTACTGACAATGCCATGCGTATCTAATAATTCCTGTGAGATACCAAGTTGCTTCACCTTTGCCTCTTCTGTATAAGTGACAACGCCACCAATGAGCGCAGTACCTACCCCTGGAATCTCAGCCAGCTCTGACTGAAATAAGCCTGCTGTTAAACTCTCAGCCGCAGAAATTGTTAATTTATTATCTAACAGCATCTCCACCGTCTTCGAGGCAAGGGAATCATCATCAATGCCATATTGATAGTCTCCAACAATCGCCTGGATTTCAGTAACTTTCGATGCAATAAGCTGTCGGGCTTTATCCTCTGTTTCTGCCTTCGCTGTTACACGCAATGTGACTTCACCATCAGATGCGAGTGGTGCAACGGTTGGATTTGTCTGTGTATCAAGAATGTCTTGCACACTTACCTCTAGCTCAGCTTCGCCGATGCCATAAAAGCGCATCACGTGAGACACAATTACGCCACCGTCATTGAGCATCGCACCAAGCTTTGGTTTTGCTTCAAATTGGAACATTGGTTCAAGTTCTTTGGGTGGACCAGGAAGAAGAATGTACGTACGTTCATCCTTCGTCAGTATCATACCAGGAGCCATACCATGATGGTTTGCCAGCACTTCACTACCCGCTAATACAAGCGCCTGTTTACGATTATTTTCCGTCATTGGTCGTCCTCGTTTTGCAAAAAACTGTTCGATATAGGAAAGGGCTACTTCATCAAATGCTAGATTAACACCCAGATGGCGTGCAATTGTTTCCTTTGTTAAGTCATCCTTTGTAGGACCAAGGCCACCTGAGAGGATAATCAGATTTGCACGAGATTCTGCTACCGCGATTGCCTCTTCTAATCTTTTAGAATTGTCTCCAACAACCGTATGATAAAACACGTTAATCCCTAGTTCAGACAGCTGGCTTGAGATAAACTTCGCATTTGTATTTGTAATCTGTCCAAGCAATAATTCTGAACCAACTGCAAGAATTTCAGCATTCATGATTCACAAGACCTTTCTTATTTAGACTCCAGTAACACACGGCGATTTAGATAGAAATAATCCCATCCAGACCATAGTGTAAAGAACAATGCAATATATAACATAATTGTATCGAACGGGATACCGAAAAGTGTAAAGATTGTATTGTGTAGAAGTGCAGCAGCAATAGCCACGATTTGCGCCCATGTTTTAATTTTACCAAGCTGGTTCGCTGCTACGACCTCTCCTCCACCTGCCAAAATTAAACGTAGACCAGTTACCGCAAACTCACGGCTTATAATTATTATGATTAACCAAGCAGACGCCATATCAAGCTCTACCATTAAAATAAATGCCGCAGATACAAGTAATTTGTCAGCCAACGGGTCTAAAAATTTCCCAAACGTTGTCACAAGATTGTACTTACGCGCGTAATAACCATCTACCCAATCGGTCGTCGAAGCAAAAATAAAAATAAGCGCTCCCACAAAATGATGGACTGGCATCTCTGCACCAAATAACGTCATTGTTCCCCAACCAAAATCAAACATCATGACAATAACAAAGAACGGAATAAGTAAGATACGTGAGATGGTAATTTTATTTGGAATGTTCATTTTTCTAACACCTTTCATGAAGAAAGAAAGTAGTCATCACAAGACGACTACTGTTCTTTATTGAAATTGATGACGATGTTTTGCGTTACGATTTGCTGAGCGTACGTTAAAAGTTCGTCATTAATATATACCTTAGCTTGTGATGAATTACCAAGACGGACACGGGCATAATTTTGCGCCGTTGCATCAAATTCCACTACTTCACCTGCGTTATAAACGCGAGTATCTGCTAGTAATTCTTGTTGCTGTTGGTCACGAATCCCAATAAATGTAGGACCAGACACCTCAATGCGTATTTTAAATGAATCTGTACCCGTCAATGTATAAGAAGTTGTCGCACCATCTGCTTCTATTGTACCTGCTGAAATCGTTTGCTTAACCTCTTCAACGTTATGCTCATCTGATGTTACTTCTTTTGAATCATCTTTTGAATCATCATCTTTATTGGCATTCTCTTGTTCTTGTTTGTCTTTTTCCTCTTTATCTTTTTCACTATCAATCGGCTTTGGTTTTTTAACATATTCCACTTCTGGTGGCGTATCTTCAATTACATTTGTTCCTGCATTATTTTTTGATTGTAATAGAAACCAAATTGCAACAAGAATGACGATAATAAATAAACCGACGATTATTTTCGGCATAGCCTCCATCATTTTATTAGATGGAACTTTTCTTCTACTTGAACTTTGTGTCATCGATTGGCTTACTTGATCGTTTTTCGTTCCTGGTAATTCACTCTTATAGGTTTCTAAAATTTCCTCTGCATTTAAACCAACAGCTTCTGCATACTGCTTAATAAAAGCACGCACATAAAACGAACCAGGCATAATCGAATAATTGCCCTCTTCAATCCCTACTAAATAACGCTTTTGAATTTTCGTTATCTCTTGCAAATCGTCTAAGCTGTAGCCTTTAGACAGTCTCGCCTCTTTCAGTCGAGTCCCTAATTCTGTCACTCATAACACCTACTTTAGTATCAAATTAAAAATTAAATCCTCCAAATGAATCGGATTCGGACATCATATGATTTTTTTCCATTATTTCATAAGTAATTTCTTCATCTGGGTGATGACGTAGTTCAATAATATAATCAAAATCCTCAATCTTATATTCTGAATGCTGCACAAACATATCTGGATGCTCTACAACCTTGATGGATGGCATATTCATCATCTCACGTACTAGTTGCAAATGTCGTTCATCCGTCGAGCGACGTGTCACAATGCCGTCTAATATAAAGATATTATTGTCACTGAATTCATCGCCAGCCAGCTTATTACGAACGGTTTGCTTAATCATTGTAGAAGATAAAAAAATCCATTTTTTATTGGCGCACACACTTGCCGCGACAATAGACTCTGTCTTACCAACACGAGGCATACCGCGTATTCCAATGAGTTTATGACCATCCTTCTTAAATAACTCTGCCATAAAATCCACTAAAATACCAAGTTCATCTCGCACGAAGCGAAAGGTATTTTTTTCATCTGCATCTCGAGGAATATAATGACCGTGCCTTATGGCTAAGCGATCACGGAGTTTAGGTTGTCGAAATTTGGTAACGTGGATATGTTCCATTGTCGAAACAATTGTACGAAAACGCTCAATCGCCTCATCATTGTCTGTATGTACTAGCATACCACGACGCCCTTCATCGACACCATTTATTGAAATAATATTGACACGAAGCATCCCTAAAAGTGAAGCAATATCTCCTAATAATCCAGGGCGATTCACCTGAATCTCATATTCAAAGTACCAATCGCTCAAACTCACTCGTTCCCTTCCTATTAGTTAACGTAAAAAATCTTTTATAAGTTCCATCATAGCTGATTTTTTATGTAATGGAAAGTTAGAATACATGGAATTACAGCGTTATTTTAAAAAACTTACTATTTTTTTGGAGCGTACTCCTAATAGGCTTACATACGTTCCCTTTTCCTGACGGCTATTACTTTTTGATATAGAAAAAAGAGGAGATAAACTCTCCTCTTTCTCATTGTACATGTTTATTTTGAACAAGTTTTACGACACAATTCGCCAAGGCCTGTTTCTCATCTTCAGAGGCAACGCCCCATAAATCCGACAGCACTCGCTCTTGCTCGTTTTTAGGATCGACATTTGTCGCCAAATAATCGCCGATTTGCATAGCTGCTTGTTGAATCATTTTTTTCGGCATACCACTTGATTCAGCCTGCATTACGTTTTGTCCTAAAAAAGATGTCCATTTTTGCCAGTTTTCTAAAATGGTCATAAGATCCTCCTCCTTTACACAGGTAGTATGCGCAAAAAAGAATCTTATATGTACCAGCCGCCATTTAATCTTATTATTTGTCCTGTTACGTAATCTGCCTTACCAGAAAGATAAAAACGAACCATTTCAGCTACATCCGTTGTTTTACCGACCGTACCAAGGGGAATTTCCTCTAAAATTGTATCGAGTTCCACATCATTTAAATGACTATTCATGGAAGTATGGATAAAGCCAGGCGCTATAGCATTCACTCGAATACGAGACAACGCCACTTCTTTCGCATAAGACTTCACAAAGGTATGTTGGGCGCCTTTTACCGTTGCATAAAGTGTTTCACCAGCTGATCCTGCCTCGCCCCAAATCGAGCCGATAAAGAGCACATAGCTAACATCATGAGCACGTAACTTTGATGATAATAACGCTGTTAAACGCATTGGATTTTGCACATGGACACGCCATAATGCGTCCATATCCTCCACTGTAGTATCTTCAAGAAGTGCATAATGTGCTTGACCACTTGCAAAAACGATCGCCTGCACAGTAAAAATTTGCGAGGCCATCGTTTCTGCTGCTGTTATTTTTGAAAAATCCCCCTGCACAAGCATGAATTCCTGTGTAGGGAAATTTTCTGAAAGCGCATAAAGTAAAGTTTGTGCCGCTTCCTTATTATTCGAATAATGCACATAGAGTGACCAACCGTCCTGTGCCAGGCTCTGACAAATGGAACGACCAATCTCTCCTGAAGCACCTAATACAAGCGCAAATTTCTTCACTGTTCGCCCTTCTCAGTTGGTAGAACTTTGAAGACTGTTTGTTGCGATTCACCTTGAATTGTTGCAAATGCAGAAGTTAAGTCTTCGATCGTTAACTCTTCCAGAACTGGGACAACGTCAAATAAATTCATGTCGTTGAACGAGTAACGCGTGAATTGATTGGCAATGAATTCAATAGAGTTCAGCGCACGTAAGAAGAAACCGATTTTTTTACGTTTAATGCGTTCTAAATCGGCACTTGCAAATTGAGCATTTCCCTCATATTTTGCTAATTCTGTTTTAATTGCCTGTTCTAATGCCACTGGTTCTGTTGTATCAGACCCAATCATGGCAAATCCAAAGCCATTTTCTAATGTAAAGTCAAATGCATACGACTCATCAATTAGACCTTCATCATAAACACGCTCATAAAAATTAGATGTACGTCCAAAGATAAGTTCTAAAGCTATTTGTACTGAAAGCTCATGCTTTAACATTTCGCGACCAGAAAGCCCCGTCTCTTTCGCCTTTAAGCCAATATATAACTTTGGTTTTTGAACATCCATATGCAATGTACGTTCTTTCATTGCAACTGCTGTCGGTTCTTCGTCAAAGAAACGCTGTATTGGCGCAGGCTCAGGGAATTCTTTTTTACCTTGATTTTCTCGAATGAATGCCATCATTTCTTCAGGTTCAACTGCACCTATGGCAAATAACAGCATGTTTGAAGGATGGTAAAAAGTATGATAGCACGTGTATAAATGATCTGCAGTAATCCCATCAATCGATTCGATTGTACCTGCAATGTCAATTTTCACAGGGTGATTGTGATACATATTTTCAATTGTACCGAAATACAATCGCCAATCTGGCTGATCATCATACATCGTAATTTCCTGACCAATAATACCTTTTTCCTTATTGACTGTCGCTTCTGTAAAGTAAGGCTCTTGCACAAAATTTAATAAGGTTTCAGTGCTGTTATAAATATTGTCTGTTGATGAAAATAAATACGCTGTCCGTGTAAAGGATGTAAAGGCATTTGCAGAAGCGCCATATTCGCTAAATTTTTGGAATACGTCACCGTCTTCTTTTTCGAACATTTTGTGCTCTAAAAAGTGTGCAATGCCATCTGGCACAGAAATGCTTTCCGTTTCACCGATTGGCATAAAGGTACGGTCAACAGAACCGTATTTTGTCGTGAATGTCACGAATGTTTTTGAGAAGCCCTTTTTTGGCAAAATATATACGTCTAAGCCATTTTCTAGCTTTTCATAGTAAAGTGTTTCATCTAATTGCTTAAATTCAATTGTTTTCATTGTGCGGCTTGCTCCTTTCCACATAAGAAATAGATCGCTTCTAGCTGCACTTGTTTTGCCATTTCGACAACATCTTGCTTCGTAACAGCCTTCCATTTATTTGCCCAGGTTTCAACAGAAAATTCCTCGGGTAAATCCTTATATTGGTCGTAAATTTCTATTTGTCCACGCGCAGAATCAAGAGATTCTTTTAGCTGGTTCGTCAGCATCGCCTTTGTTTGCTCTAGCTCTAAATCTGAAATGTCACCTGCCTGCATGACAGCAAGTTGCTCTTTAATAAGTGATAAGGCCTTTTCTT
The DNA here is from genome assembly GCF_050272295.1 of Lysinibacillus sp. NPDC048646. Classification (NCBI taxonomy): domain Bacteria; kingdom Bacillati; phylum Bacillota; class Bacilli; order Caryophanales; family Bacillaceae; genus Lysinibacillus; species Lysinibacillus sp. NPDC048646. The sequence goes on along the minus strand of NZ_JBNNLZ010000020.1, from coordinate 18,955 downwards.
CATTTTTAGCTTCAATGCCTGACACAACAAATAGTAAGCCATAATGCGATGCGTATGAACTAGATGCATAGTACGCTAAACTTTCTTTTTCACGAACATTCATAAATAACTTCGCATGTGGATAACCACCGAATACGCCGTTAAAAATTTGCATTTTCGCAAAGTCTGCATCACCAAATCTTACGGAAGTACTAAAACCAATATGCAACTTCCCTTGTTTCATGTCATGTTGCTCACGCACATAATCATTTTGTGGATGTTTTTGCGGCAGTATAGCGGGAATTTCATCTGGTGTACGATCCTTAAAAGGTAGCGCCTGTTTTAATTTCGCTACGATTTCGTCTTCATTAATATCGCCTGCAACATAAATGTCGATTTTATCGTTTGCTAGCATGGATTCGTAAGCTGCCAATAATGATGCCGATGTGATGTTTTCGATAGCTTCTACTGTACCATTGGCAGAAATTGAGGCAGGCTCGTTTGGACGTAAAATTTGTTGAAGACGCTGTTGTGCAAAACGCGACTTGTCATCAAAAATGGATTCAATTCGCTGAATGACCATTTTCTTTTCTCGTGCCACAATAGATTCTTTAAATACACCATTTTCTAAATTCGGCTCGAAAATTGCCGTGTGCAGTAATCCAAGCACTTCATTTAAAACACTCGTATTTGCCAAATACTGATCATTCACGGCTTCTACATTCATCAACACCGTATGCTCGTTACCACGCTTAGACGTGTCAAAATACAACACAGTCCCATATAAGTCATCTAGAGAGCTACGAAATGCGGCTGTAGTTGTATATTTTGCATTGCTATGCTGCAATACATTTGTTAACACCGTGCGTTCTGACGCACTTTCGGCCGTTAAGGGTCTTCTCCATTTAATTGAAAAATTTACGGTTTTAAATTGGGTCGTTTGTCGGATATGCAAATTGACACCTTTTGCAAAAGGTATTGTTTTAAACATATGAAACCCTCCTATCTTTCTTAATATAACAATGTACTACAAATACTATACATGTCTATTGTCTATAATTGCAAAAAGAATCCAAAGTATGTATATAAAAAGTGTAAAAATAATTGTTCAGTAGGAAATAGATAAGGAAAAAGACTGAGCTTTTATCGCCCAGTCTTTTATTTTAACGTTTACCTTTGATATAAGGTTGTCCACTCGCTTTTGGTGCACTTGCTTTACCGATAAATCCAGCTAATGCAAGGATTGTTAACACATACGGTAAAATTTGTAGGTATACAGCTGGAATCTCTTGAATGTAAGGAATTTGGTTCCCAGCAATACTTAATGTTTGCGCTAAACCAAAGAATAACGCTGCACCAAGAGCTCCAATTGGATGCCATTTCCCGAAAATCATTGCCGCAAGTGCCATGAAACCTTGACCTGCAATCGTGGCATGTGAGAAATCATGCGTAATTGTTTGCGCGTACACTGCTCCACCAAGACCACCAAGTGCTCCGGAAATAACAACTGCGATATAGCGCATTTTATTGACTTTCACACCCATTGTATCCGCAGCCATTGGATGTTCCCCAACCGCACGAAGACGTAAACCAAATGGTGTTTTATAGATGATAAACCATGCACCAATTGCCACAGCAAATGCTAATATCGAAGAACTGTATACGTTATGGAATAATAATGGTCCCAAGAACGGAATATCCTCTAAATAAGGAATACTAAAACGACTTATCGGTTGGCTAATCATGTCTGTTTGGCCTTTATCATAAATCAGTTTTACTAAAAATACCGATACGGCTAACCCTAATAAGTTAATGGCTACCCCTGATACTGTTTGGTCGGCACGGAATGAGATTGACGCCACCGCATGTAAAAGAGAGAAAATTCCACCGACGATTACAGCCGCAAGCATTGCAACCCAAATCGTCGCAGAACCAAATGTGGACGCAAATTCTAAATTGACAAAAATGCCGACAAATGCTCCGACAATCATTAAACCCTCTAACCCGATGTTGACAACACCAGAACGTTCAGAGAATACACCACCGATTGCGGTGAAAATTAATGGTGTTGCATAAAGAATCGCAGAAGGGATGATGAAGTATAACATTTCTAAAAAGCTCATGTTATTGTCCCTCCTTTTTCTTTTTTAACTTTTGTAAAGCTACACGAATAATATAGCCTGATGCTACAAAGAAGATAATCAATGCAATAATAATCGATACGATTTCCTCTGGAATACCCGCAGCGTTTGGCATGTTGAGTGCCCCGTATTTAAGTGAGCCGAATAATGAAGCTCCGAATACAACCCCAAGTGGCGTGTTTGCACCAAGCAAGGCAACAGCGATACCGTCGAAACCAATCCCTGTAAAGCCAGCTTTAATCGAAGCATTTTGGAATGTCCCTAATGCTTCCATTGCACCACCAAGACCTGCAAACATACCTGAAATTGTCATCGCTAAAATAATATTTTTGTTCACGCTCATCCCAGAATAATCTGCAGCATGCTGATTAAGTCCCACTGCCTTAAGTTCATAACCGCGTGTTGTTTTTTCCAAAATAAACCACATAACCATTACCATCATTAGTGCAACAATGATCCCATAGTGAAGACTTGAGTTGTCTGTAAGCTCTCTTAAAAACGGAGAACGTAAAGAAGCTGTTTCATGAATACGTTCTGTTTTAAAGCTACCATCTGACAATTTTTTAATAACTGCGTTGGCAATATAAAGTGCCGTGTAGTTTAACATAATTGTCGCAATTACTTCATGGACTTTAAATTTCGCTTTTAAGAAACCTGCAATAAAGGCCCAAAATGCACCTGCTGCTGCTGCGGCAAGTAACGCTAAAGGTAAGTGAATAATTTTAGGCAGCTCAAAAGCATAGCCTACCCAAGCAGCTGCTAACCAACCTAAAATGAGTTGTCCCTCAACCCCGATATTAAACAAGCCTGTACGGAAGGCGAAAGCTACTGCAAGACCTGCCAATAAGTACGGTGTAATTTGACGGATTGTGTTCCCAATTGAATATGAATCTCCAAATATACCTGTCCAAAGAGCGATATAACCTTGTATTGGATCATAACCGCTGACTAACATTACGATAGCCCCTACAATTAAACCGATAACGATAGAGATGATAGGAACGAGTATATTAATGACACGATTTGACATTAGTCGTTCCCCTCCTTACGCGTGCTTTTTTTACTACTTTGTCCTGCCATTAATAGACCAAGTTCTTGCTCTGTTGTTTCTTTTGGATTTAGCTCGTCCACAATTTGACCGTCGTAGATAACTGCAATACGATCTGAAACGTTCATCACTTCATCTAATTCGAAGGAGATTAACAGAACTGCTTTTCCTTTATCGCGTTGCTCAATTAGACGTGAATGAATAAATTCAATTGCCCCAACATCAAGACCACGTGTTGGTAGTGCGGCAATCAGTAAATCTGGATTACGGTCAATCTCACGACCAATAATCGCCTTTTGCTGGTTACCACCTGAAAGTGCACGTGCTGGGGTCATTTCGCCATTCCCTGTACGTACATCGTATTCTTTGATGACTTGACGTGCTTTCTCGGATACTTTCTTGTAATCCATTACAAATCCTTTAGCAATTGGTGACTGGTAATATGTTTGGAGTGCAATATTATGACCAATCGGGAAATCTAGTACTAAACCATGTTTATGACGGTCTTGTGGAATATGCCCAACACCCTCTTCGGTAATTTTACGAGGTTTCATGTTCGTCACATCTTTGCCATTCAGTTTAACGATACCACTTTTCACCTTACGTAAGCCGGTAATAGCCTCTATTAATTCTGATTGACCGTTACCGTCGATACCTGCGATACCAACAATTTCACCTTTACGAACTGTTAAGTTTAAACCTTTTACTTTGTCGATATTTCGATAGTCTGTAACGAATAAATTGTCAATCGACAGTACTTCTTCGGTTGGATGTGCCTCCGTTTTTTCCGTTTTAAACTCTACTTGGCGACCGACCATTAATTCAGCTAAATGATTCGGGTTTGTTTCAGCCGTAACAACTGTGCCTATCCCTTCGCCTTTGCGGATAATCGTCACACGGTCAGAAACTTCCATAATTTCTTTCAGCTTATGTGTAATTAAAATAATCGATTTTCCTTCTGCGATTAAGCGACGCATAATTTGAATAAGTTCAGTAATCTCTTGCGGTGTTAATGATGCGGTAGGTTCATCGAAAATTAAAATTTCCGCACCACGATATAGTGTTTTTAAAATCTCAACACGTTGTTGCATGCCAACTGTGATGTCTTCGATTTTTGCATATGGATCCACATCTAGGCCATATTTCTCAGAAAGCGCTTGCACTTTCTTCGCAGCATCCTTAATATTGACAATCCCCATTTTTTTAGGTTCCGAACCTAAAATAATGTTTTCTGTTACTGTAAAATTTTCCACCAACATAAAGTGCTGATGTACCATGCCAATTCCTAAGCCATTGGCAACATTCGGGTTAGTAATTTTCACAGCATTCCCACGAACACGAATCTCGCCCCCCTCTGGTTGATACAAACCAAAAAGGACGTTCATTAAAGTCGATTTCCCTGCACCATTTTCACCTAGTAACGCGTGGATTTCGCCTTTTTCTAGTTGGAGGGTGATATTATTATTTGCTACGAAATCACCAAATTCTTTACGGATTCCTAGCATCTCAATCACGTATTCCAATATAGTCACTCCCTTATTAGGCACTTTTGTAATATCTAATTCGCCTTGTACTTGAATCCAGATTTTGAATTGCGAATATGCCTGCACAATACAAGTCACTTAGCCATAATCGCATAGATGCGACGCTATACCGACTAACATCCCCTTTGTCATTTCTTCAAGACCTGTGACCTTCGCCAGAGGCTTATCTACGTTCAGCGGGGTTTAAATACCCAAAGAACAAAAAATTCGCTCTCATGCATTGCACATCTATAGAGGTAGGCGTCTTTTCAAGCTAACGCTACGCTTTTCGTACATAACATATCTGCTGAATGAAGATAAATTAACACAGGAAAGGTCATCGTTAGAAACCTTTCTTCTATTAACTTGTTACCATCATTATCTTAAGCTTACGATATACTCATATAAAAATTCTACCTCTATATGGGCAACCATGTAGAAATATAAATTTAACCATATAGAGTATTAAAAATAGTCGAAATATAACGATAGATTGAAAAATCATCATAAGGGCCTGCAAAAAGCCCCTTATGATGATTGAGAGATGAATTATTTTTCCACTTTTTCTGGAACTACGATTTCACCGCTAGCAATTTTTTCTTTATATTCGTCAATAACTGCTTGTACATCTTCTGGAATTGCACCACGAGAATCAGCAAGTTTCACACCATCTTCAGCTAAACCATAAGTTAGTGTTGTGCCACCAGGGAAGTCACCATTTTTCGCTTTGTTTGAAATATCTACTACCGCAGCGTTAACACCTTTTAACATAGAAGTTAAAGTAACGTTTGTTTTTTCGTCAATTTTACCTTCCTCGTATTGGTCAGCATCTACACCGATTACCCATACATTTGCTTTAGGGTCTTTTGCTTTACGTTCTTTTGCTTCAGAGAATACACCATTACCAGTTGCACCAGCAGCGTGGAAAATAATATCTACGCCTGAAGAGTACATACTGTTAGCAGCGATTTTACCAAGATCAGCTTTATCGAATGCAGCTGTGTAGTTACGTTGAATTTCGATATCTGGGTTAACAGCTTTAGCACCTTCAACGAAACCAGCTTCAAAACGATTGATAACTGGAATATCAACACCACCTACGAAGCCGATTTTGCCTGATTTAGACATTTTCGCAGCAGCAACACCTGCTAAGAAAGCACCCTCTTGCTCTTTGAACATAACATTTACTACGTTGTCTGCTTCAACTTCAGCATCGATTAATGCAAAGTGATTGTCTGGGTTTTCTGAAGCAATGGCTTCAATTGCATCAGCCATCATATAGCCAATCCCGAATACTAAGTTGAAGTCACGACGTAATAATAGGTTTAAATTTGTATCATAGTCTGCGTCCGTTTTTGATTGTAAGTAGTCGAAACCACCATCACCTTTTGATAGGTTGTGTTCTTTACCGTAAGCTTGAACACCTTCCCATGCAGATTGGTTGAATGATTTGTCATCAACGCCACCTACGTCAGTAACCATTGCTATTGAGAACGCTTCTTCTGTTTTTGTATCTCCTGATGAAGCATTGTCATTCTCTTTGTCTTTGTCGTCTTTTGCACCACATGCACCAAGAATTGCACTTGCAGCCAATACTGAAGATAATACTAAACCAAATTTACGTTTTTTCATTGTGTTAACCCCCCAAAGGTATTGTAATTAGCAGGAAAGTAATTAGAAATGTTCTACACCCGTTTTCGTACTACATGGAAGCTGAATTTATCAGCTCGGAAATAATTTTTTGAATACAGCACTACTTGATCATGATCATCGTAATGCAGCTGCTTCAATACTAAAAGTGCCGTTTCACGACCACAATTTAAAATCGGCGATGCTTGTTCATGATAGCCAACTGGATCAATGTAAGTCACAGCGTAGGCAACATGAATTTTACCCGATTGTTCAAGTGCAGAAAAAAGTGAAACTTCTTTTTTGTCTACAAAGTCAGTAGGCAGGAAGCTAGCTGGTAATTTATCTATACAATAAACTACTGGTTCACCATCTGCTGTTCTGACACGTTCAATCTTGAGTATTTTATCTTCGCCATCACATTGGAAGCGTTTTAAATCTTCATCAGAAGGGATGGTTTCGGTTGCTTTTAAAAAACGCGAACCTGGTTCCATTCCTGCCGTTTCGATCATAGAAGAAATGCTGGATAAATGCTCGATGCCAGATGTAAACAACGGCTTAGGATTAACAAATGTACCAACCCCATGTCGACGCACAATCACATTTTCCTCTTCCAACAGTCGAAGCGCTTCTCTAAGTGTTGCTCGACTGACTCCTAGTGATTTCGATAATTCAAACTCTGAAGGCAGTTTTTCATTTTCTTTGAAAACGCCGGTCTCAATATCAGATTTTAAACGATCAATTACTTGAAGATAGAGATGACGATGATCTGCTTTAATAGTCACATATATCACCACCAAAATCAGAGATCAGACATCTGATGTACAACATTCCTACTAATCGTTCATAAATATAACATTTTTGCAGAATGAAATAAACTGTTTTGAGAAAAATCTGTAATAGAAATCGCCCTTTCACCACTTTTATTGTGACAAATGGACAAAAATATAGATAACACCTAAAATTCGGTCTTTCCCGAATCATTAATTATCATACTGACTAATGAGCACCTGACGAGGTTTACTTCCCTCTGAAGGCCCGACAATACCACGTTGTTCCATCTGATCAACAATACGAGCTGCACGGGAATAGCCAATTCGGAACCGTCGTTGTAGCATCGAAACCGACGCCGTTTGCATCCCCACCACTAATTGCACAGCTTCATCAAATAAATCATCCGTTTCTTCTAAAACGGTTTCCTCTTCTGTTGGAATCATCTCTTCTTGATACTGTGCTTTTTGCTGTTCTATAACAAATTCTACGACTTCTTCTACCTCTTGATCTGATAAAAATGCACCTTGCACACGTTTTGGCTTAGAAGCACCAGCTGGTAAAAATAGCATGTCCCCTCGACCAAGCAATCGTTCTGCACCACCCATATCTAAAATCGTTCTAGAATCAATCGATGATGACACGGCAAAAGCAATACGAGAAGGGATATTGGCCTTTATAACCCCAGTCAAAACATCTACACTCGGTCTTTGTGTCGCAAGTATTAAATGAATACCTGCAGCACGAGCCATTTGAGCTAACCGTGTAATAGAATCCTCTACATCATTAGATGCAACCATCATTAAATCTGCTAACTCATCCACAATTACTACAATATATGGTAATTTAGGGTGTTTTTCAGCAGTTTGTTCGTTTACTTTTTGTACATGACCATTATAGCCTTCAATATTACGTGTACCCGTATGTGAAAATAAATCATAACGTCGTTCCATTTCGGATACTACTTTTTTTAGTGCCTGAGATGCTTTACGTGCATCGGTTACAACAGGCGCTAATAAATGCGGAATTCCATTATAGACATTTAACTCGACCATTTTAGGATCAATCATCATCAGCTTTACTTCATGTGGTTTTGTGCGCATTAGTATGGATACGACAATGCCATTTATACACACACTTTTCCCACTACCAGTTGAACCAGCGACTAGTAAATGTGGCATTTTATTTAGCTCGGCTAACACAGCTTGTCCCGTAATATCACGACCTAATGCCACTTGTAGTAATGCATCTGGCTTCGCACCATCTTTGGCTTCTAATACCTCTCTCAGTGTAACAATCGCTACCTCACTATTTGGCACTTCAATGCCAATGGCAGATTTTCCAGGAATCGGTGCTTCCATACGAATATCTTTGGCTGCAAGTGCTAAAGCGAGATCATCCTGTAAGTTAACAATTTTACTGACCTTCACCCCGATATCAGGTAAAATTTCATATTTCGTTACTGCTGGCCCTAGATGGACCTGTGTCACCTTTGCTTTTACACCAAAGCTCTGCAAGGTTTGCTCAAGCTTTTTGGCATTCGCTTGGATCACTGAATATTCTCCACTTTGGTCATGTTGTGGTGGCATTTTTAAAAGATTATACGAAGGGAGCTGATAATCTGCATTTTCAATAGCAGCTGTGTCCTCAATATGAACATCATCTACCAGCTCCTCTTCTTCTATTTCCACGTCCTGAGGGGCAGCAAACGTCTCCTCTCGTTCATGCGAAACATTTTGTGTAAAGGCTGAGATAATCGGCTCATGTGAAGTTTCCTCTTCTTCTTGAACTGGTTGCGTATAATCCTCCGCTGCAATCTCATCCATACTTTCTGATCTTGTACGACGATTCGATTGTTTTTTCTTTGGCGCATTTTTCTTCTTTTCTTGCTGTTTTTTTTGCCACTTCCCAAAAACATCTGGCATCTTTTCCGCTAAATACGGGACAAGTGCTTTTCCTGTCACTAAAATTAATCCGATAAAGAAAATGACCCATGCAACAACCTTCGCACCGGTTGCCTCAAACAGCACATGAAGCCCACTAAAAAGCAAGGCACCTACCATACCACCGCCAAGAGAATTACTACGATGCACAACACCATCTGTATCAATTAATATTCGCCAAGACTCTCGCAATACTGAGTCTGATAATAAGCCACTTGATTTGGATAGTTGCTCAAAAAGAATACTATGACTAAAAATTGTTAAACTCATAATAATAAGTAACATTCCGAAAATCAGTCGATCCTTCAAGCTTATTTTTTTGCGTCCTATCATTAGGATTAAGGCAATAAATACAAACATAAATGGTACAGCAAAATGTAAATTCCCTATAAAAAACATTGCAATTGTTTGGAGTATACGCCCAGTCATGCCATATTCAAAAATCATAATGACCGCAAGCGCAATTAGGATGAGCCCTAAAATTTCATACATAAGCGGGTGCATTTCTTTATTTTCTGCTGATGGTTTCCTTTTTGTCACTTTTCTTTTTTTACTAGTAGCCATTTTTTCACCTTCTTTTGCAATCCATTTTATATATGTAGCGAATGATATCATGTAGAACTCAATTGTTTCAAAAAAAAGGATTTCCCACCGTTATGTCGGCTAGAAAATCCTTTTTCATTCGCTACTTACCCAAAGCATTCGCGATGTGTTTTAAACCCATAAATACGGGTCTGATTCAGGCCAACATAATGTTGGTTACTTAGGCATTGCCACAGAAATGGGCGTTCTAAGCATAAGTTCATAAATATCGATGGAAGAGTGCGACCCTTCAGATTATAGTTTTGCTTTGTTTTAATACTCCATAATGATTGGGATAATCATTGGGCGGCGCTTTGTTTTTTGGAATAAATAAGTATTTAATGTATCACGAATTTCTTGTTTAATGTTTGTCCATTCAAATGTTTCTTTGCCAACGTATTTTTCAATCACATTTTTGGCAATTTCAGATGCTTCCACCATCAATGCTTCCGATTCACGTACATAGACGAAACCACGGGATAAAATTTCTGGACCTGACGCGATTTTCTTTTGCGCACGATTTAATGTCACAACGACAATGAAAATACCATCCTGTGATAGTAATTTACGGTCACGAAGGACTATATTGCCAACATCGCCAACCCCAATTCCGTCAATTAGGACATTACCTGCTTGTACACGACCGCTCATGCGCATTTTACCGCTTTTGTATTCTACGATATCCCCTTTATCTGCGATGAAAATTTGTGACTTTTGCATACCTAGTTGTTGTGCAAGCTTAGAGTGTGCAATAAGCATACGATATTCACCTTGTACAGGGATAAAATATTTTGGTTGCATTAAGTTGAGCATTAATTTTAAATCCTCTTGGCTACCATGACCTGAAACATGCACATTTTTACTTGACGTTAGAATTTCAGCCCCTGCTTTTGCAATCGAGTTCATAGCATTCGCCATTTGCACTTCCATACCAGGAGATGGTGTGAACGTAATCAGCACTGTGTCATCTTTTTTAATCTTAATGTCTCTGTGATGCTTACGAACAATCTTTTCTAGTGCATCAAGCGGTTCGCCTCTATTGCCAGTTGCAATAATAATAATCTCATCATCTTGATATTTTTGCATATCAGAGATTGGAATAATTGTGTCTTCTTCGAGTGTCAAATAGCCTAATTGTACACCTAAATCCACAGCTTTTTCTAAAGATTTACCAACAATCGCCACTTTACGGGACGATTTTTGAGCTTGTGCGAATACTTGTTGAATACGAATAAAGTTTGATGCATAAACAGCGACTAAAATACGTCCTGGTGCTGAATGGAATGTTTTTGATAATTGCTCTTCAATTACAATTTCAGATGTCGTATAACCCGGGCGTTCTGCTTCACATGATTCAGAAAGCAATATAAATACGCCTTCTTCCCCTAACTGAGCCATTTTTGCCAAATCTGGCTTGAATTTGCCAGTTGCAGATTGATCGAATTTAAACTCTCCTGTATGAACGATTGCTCCTTCAGAAGTATGGAACACTACCCCTAACGAATCGGGAATACTATGTGTTGTATGGAAAAATGTCACATACGTTGAGTTGAAATTCATACGGCTACGATTTGTTACTTCAAAGAATTTTACCTGATGTGGTGCAGGTAACTCTTTCAAATGTTCTTTCGCAAGCGCAATGGTTAGTTTAGACCCGTACACAGGGGCTTTCACTTTTTGTAAGACATAAGCAATTGAGCCAATTGCATCCTCATGTCCGTGCGTTAAGAAAATTCCCTTCACACGTTCTTTGTTTTCTTCTAAATACGTAATATCAGGAATTACGATATCAATGCCCAGCATCTCGTCTTCTGGGAACATTAAACCACTATCAACTACAAATAGCTCTTCGTCAATTTCTACTACGCACATTGCTTTTCCAATTTCGCCCACGCCACCTAGTGGAATGATGCGAATTAATTCATTTTTCTTTTTTGTCAATTTATTTCCTCCTAAAAGATATCCCGAACAGCAACCACTTAATTTTCATTATACGGTTTGCAAAGCTTTTGCACAAATTAAATATACATGTTTCGTGTTGGAAACATGTATTTTATGTCTACTAAAATTAAATTGAGGCAAGAGTTACCCATCGATCATAGGGACTAAGGGGGTAAAAACTAGATTGGATGAGGGGGTTAGTTGTTTATTGCCTTAGTGGTAATCGGGGCTGACTCGGTGTTTTGCTAACAAAGGAGCGATGTAGGAGGTTAACTGTCGAGGTGCGTGGTTACCTGAGCGGTCCTTCTTTGTACCCGAGCGGTGCATGCGATTACCTGAGCCGGTCCTTCTCTGTACCCGAGCGGTGCATGCGATTACCTGAGCGTTTCTTCTCAGTACCCGAGCGGTACCTGCGGCTACCTGAGCGGTCGTTCTCTGTACCCGAGCGGTGCATGCGATTACCTGAGCGTTTCTTCTCTTCACCCGAGCGATGCATGCGGCTACCTGAGCGTTTCTTCTCAGTACCCGAGCGGTGAACACGATTACCTGAGCGGTCGTTCTCTGTACCCGAGCGGTGCATGCGATTACCTGAGCGTTTCTTCTCTTCACCCGAGCGATGCATGCGATTACCTGGGCGTTTCTTCTCTTCACCCGAGCAGTAAACGTGATGATCCGAGCTCTCCTACTCTTCAACTGAGCGAGGTATGTAGACTACATGCAAATAGACCCCTGAATCATTCAAATCTCCGCTCAAAAAAAGGCGCAGCTGATTTTCATCAGCCACGCCACACTACTATCTAAAACTCTTCGCTTTTTCTTGATATGCTTCCCAAACTTGGTCAAAGTTTGTTTTTTCATCTTCTGTCATCTCCACCATTGGTAGACGAACATTTAATGTATCAAAGCCTAATTTTGTCATCGCATATTTTACAGGTGACGGATTCGGCTGTGCAAACAAAGCACGTACGAGTGGTAATAATGCTCGGTGAATTTTGGCAGCTAGCTTGTGATTTCCTTCTTCAAACGCTTTAATCATTTGTTGCATATCATTACCGACAACGTGTGAAGCAACTGAAATAATACCAGCTCCACCAATTGCAAGTAACGGCAGTGTTAAACCATCGTCACCACTATACACAAGGAAATCATCTGTAACATCAACATTCTCAATAATATCGCCCATTTGGTCTAAATTACCGCTCGCTTCTTTAATCCATGCGATATTTGGAATTTTACTTAAAGCAACAGAAGTTTCATATGCAACATTAATGCCTGTGCGACCTGGTACATTATAGAGCATCACTGGCAGCTTTGTTTCTTTGGCAATCGTTTCAAAGTGCGCAAAAATACCTCGTTGGTTTGGTTTATTGTAATACGGTGCTACTAACATAATACCGTCTGCACCATTTTCTTCAGCCTTGTGCGTCATTGCAATAGAATAAGCCGTTTCGTTATCTCCTGTACCTGCAATAACTGGTACACGTCCCGCAACCTTCTCTACTGTAAATCGTACAACTTCAATTTTTTCTTCTGTGGTCATCGTTGGGTTTTCAGAGGTTGTGCCACAAGCAACAATACAATCAGTACCATTTTCTATTAAATGATTAATAATACGTTCTAGCTCTGGATAATTAATCGTGCCATCTTCCTTGAATGGCGTAATCATCGCCGTTCCAATTCGACCTATATTCATCCTTACACCCCTCTTATAGTAAGTTATCCTCAAGCATCGCTTCTGCAATTTGGATAGAGTTTAATGCAGCGCCTTTTAATAGATTGTCTGATACGATCCATAGGTGGAATCCTTTTTTATTGTCTAAGTCTTGACGGATACGTCCTACAAAAGTAGCATCTTCCCCTTCTGCATAAATTGGCATTGGGTAAGTTTGTGTGGCAATATCATCTTGTAGTTCGATTCCTGGTGCATGACGTAATACTTCAAAGATTGCTTGAACCGTTGCCTCTTTTTCTACTTCAATATAAACAGATTCAGAGTGTCCTGAAACGACTGGCACACGTACGCAAGTTGCAGCTACTTTTAGCTCTGGTGCATGCATGATTTTCTTCGTTTCATTAATCATTTTCATTTCTTCGTATGTAAAGCCATTGTCAGTAAATTTATCGATTTGTGGAATGACATTACGAGCAATTGGGAAATAACGTTTGTCGCTGCCAGAAGGTAAAATATTTGCTGCTACTTCCTTACCTGCATCCCAGTTTGCGCTTTGTGCTTGTAATTCTTGAACCGCAGAAATGCCTGCGCCTGAAACTGCTTGGTATGTCGATACTAATACCTTCGTTAAGCCAAATGCTGCACGAATTGGTTCAAGTGCTGCTACCATTTGAATTGTAGAGCAATTCGGATTTGCGATAATGCCTTTATGCTTAGCAAGGTCGCCGCGATTTACTTCAGGTACAACAAGCGGTACCTCCGGATCCATACGGAAATGGCTCGTATTATCAATGACAACAGCACCACGTTTTGCCGCTTCTGGCGCAAGCACTGCTGATACCGAACCACCCGCTGAGAATAAAGCGACATTGACGCCTTCGAAAGCTTCTGATGTCGCTTCTTCAATTGTATATGTCTTGCCATTAAATTCGATTGGTTTTCCTGCTGAACGTGCAGAAGCTAAAAACTTAATGTCACCAATTGGAAAATTCCGTTTTATTAGCTGCTCCATCATTTTAGATCCTACTGCTCCTGTTGCACCTACAACCGCAACTGTTAACTGCTTTGTCATCTGTCATCTCTCCCTGAATACAAGTTCTATAATGTGTGCTATTGTATCACAAAAATACTGAAAATTGTGTGCAATTATAGATTTATTTGAAATATTGTATCAACAGCGGTTGTAATTGGTTTTTCTGCGTAATTGCTGCATGTACGGTGTCAACCATTTTATCAAAATCAGCAATTAATGAGTTAGGCTTTCCATATGGAGAATCCTGACCGAATGGAATAAAGTATATATTTTTAGCATTGAGCAGTTTCATAATATTCATGCCATTTAAACCGAGAGCATCATTTGTCGAGATGCCAAGTACCACAGGTGAACCATTGCGCAAAGTTGCTTTTGCTGCCATTAACACTGGGCTGTCTGTGGCTGCATTCGCAAATTTACTAATACTATTACCTGTCATTGGAGCTATAACCATTGCATCCAATGGATTTGACGGTCCAAACGGTTCCGCTTCTTTAATAGAAGAAATGACTTTTTCTCCTGTCAAATCCTCGATTTTTGCAATCCATTCCTCCCCTGTGCCAAAGCGTGTAGCTGCATGTAAAACGGAGTGGGTAATAATCGGAATCACCGTTGCCCCTACATCGATAAAATTTTGAATTTTAGGGACTACATCTTCATACGTACAATGTGAAGCTGTAATACCTAAACCAATACGTTTCCCCGTTAGCAATTTTCCTCCTCCTCTATTGCCTTGCACAATATTTCTGCTGCATCATGTGCAAAGTATTTCCCAGGTAATGATGGCAATAGTACATACGTTTGTAACTGGTCAGCATCTATATCTAAACAGCCCGGCTCTGAAGCTAAATCATATAGCACTGCCGGTACATGATCTTGGAATGACTCCGTAATCCACTTGGCAGGAATCGTATTAATGAAAATGCCATCATGGATGGACCATTTCCGATCATCTAAATTCGTCGCTTTGTATCCATATGCCCTTGCTTCACTTACTTGCACCACAGACCTTGCAACAATGTGCACATTAGCACCCATCTTAACGAGTAAAGACGCGAGCATTTTGGCTATGCGCCCAAAACCTGCGATAGTAAAGTTTTGTCCGTAAATACATTTTTGCTCTAGACCGTAAAACGTGGCGATAAATCCCTCCGCAGTTAAACGAGCATTTTGCCAAATAAAAGACTCTTGCTGTAAATAGCAATTCGTTTCATTTTTATCAAGCAAGTGCTTCCAATGCATTGTCAGTCGCCCCGTATAAAACTTAACCTGAGATGTTCCATATAATTGTTCCACTTCAATCTTTAATGGAAGAATCGGTAGAACAATCTTATTGGGCTGGAACTCTAAAACTAATTTATTTAACTCCTCATTCCAGACGGTTGTTCTTTTATAAAATACTGTACGTGATGGGCTCCTCAACATTGTCGCTAATTCCTTTAATCTCGAGTCTTCTCCAATCACGAGCCATTTTTCGTTTTCCAAAAGCTCACCTCACTGTAAAAATTCTGACTGTACCGTCGCTGTTTTGTTAAATAAAATCCGATCTTCACCAATTAATATAATTTCATGCCATGGAATCATTTCACTAACTTTTACTTTCTTTTTTTGGAATGGCATCTTATCTTTAATAATCTCAAAGCCATGGATCTTCCCTGTTTGTACATCTAATAGGCATTCTGTGTGTGCGAGTATGCCAAAATGTACCCCACCCTCAACCTGAATTAACTCTTTATCCACCATTTCTGATAGTAGCATGCCTCATCTCCCTCCTTGAGCCGTTATCCCAATATATGCCGAGTTTCTGCAATTCGTGCCCATCATTAAGAGTTCTTCTGGGTTGCATTTTTCGCCCCTACTGTATATAGTGTGTATATACAGTTTAACGTTTTTGGTAGATGTCATATCTAGCAAGAGCACAATGGCAACCATAGTTACAACTTGACTATAAATCTGTGAGGTGAAAAAAGTGCATATTCATTTAAGTAATGCGAGCGATAAGCCCATCTACGAGCAAATTACGATGCAGTTGAAAGAAGCCATTTTGGCCAATAAATTGCAAGCTGGTGATGCATTGCCTTCGATTCGTATGCTGGCGAAGGAGTTGAAAATTAGCGTCATGACAACGAAGCGGGCTTATGCTGATTTAGAGCGAGATGGCTTTATAGAAACGGTCGCAGGTAAAGGTAGCTTTGTTACAGAGCGTAATCAGGATTTTCTTCGTGAGGAATTACTTCGTCAGATTGAAGAACATTTGCAAAAAGCAGTAAAAACAGCAAAAACAGCTGGTCTTACAAAAGAGGAATTACAAGAGCTATTATCGTTAATCTTAGAGGAGGACAACTAAATGAATGCCATTGAAATTCATGATTTACATAAAAGTTTTGTTGGCTTTTCACTAAAAGATGTGAGTTTTTCTGTACCCCAAGGAACCGTCATGGGCTTTGTTGGAGAGAACGGTGCAGGCAAGTCAACAACCATTAAATGTCTTTTAAATTTACTAAAAAAAGAACATGGCGAAATTTTGCTATTTGGCAAGGATGCTGTCGAACATGAAATTGCGATAAAATACGACATTGGTGTTGTTTTTGATGATTTACATGTACCCGAGACGCTAAATGCGACACAACTCGACAAATTTATGAAAAAGGTATTTAAATCGTGGGATTCGCCCTATTATTTTGAACGGCTAGCACAATTTAAAGTACCTGAGCGAAAAAGAGTAAAAGAGCTATCGCGTGGAATGAGGATGAAGTTGTCAATTGCATTAGCTTTGTCGCATCATCCAAAACTGTTGATATTAGATGAACCAACAAGTGGACTTGATCCAATTATTCGCGACGAAATTCTCGACTTATTTTTAGAGTTTATGCAGGATGAAACTCATAGTATTTTATTTTCTTCACATATTACGAGTGATTTAGAAAAGATAGCAGATTATATTACATTTATTCATAATGGAGAAATTTTATTGAGTGAAAGTAAGGATGTAATGCTTTATGAATATGGCATTTTTAAAGGGAGTAATGAGGAAGTAAGCGAATTACCTGAGCACGCTATTATTGGGAAGCGCATTGGGACTTTTGGCGTTGAGGTGCTCGTCCATAGAAATGAAGTAAGTGAAGCATTTATACTTGAAAAACCGACTATAGAGGAAATTATGCTATTTTACGTGAAAGGAAGTGTTGTGCGATGACTGCTCTTATAGTGAAAGATTTCATGACCATACAGCGCCAGTTGAAATCACAGGCTATTTTTCTCAGCGTCATTTTGATCATCTCGGTTTTCATGCAACAGAGCACAATACTTCTTTCCTTTATTGTATTTATCGTAACCATTCAAGCAATAACAGCTCTCACTTATGATGAACTATGCAACTGGGATAAATACGCGAATACCCTTCCGATTTCAACGAGCGATATCGTGCTCAGTAAATATCTACTAAGTATCATTATGATGATCATTGGTCTTGTGATTGCGTTACCTTTTGTCTTACTGATTAATCGC
The DNA here is from genome assembly GCF_050272295.1 of Lysinibacillus sp. NPDC048646. NCBI lineage: Bacteria > Bacillati > Bacillota > Bacilli > Caryophanales > Bacillaceae > Lysinibacillus > Lysinibacillus sp. NPDC048646. The sequence continues at coordinate 1,186 of NZ_JBNNLZ010000020.1, read as the reverse complement.
TTCACAAATCACATAGAAACTACTGATTTTTTTCTGACTTTCTGCCTAATCGTGACTGCCGCCTTTTGTATGCTGGCTATGTTACTACCAATTTATATTAAATTCGGCTCCATCAAAGGAAGAATCGTTCTTATTGCTCTATGCTTCATACCAGGCTTTTTGATAGGGTTCATAGATGGGGAACTTGCCGATTTTTTAGTGACACTATCAAAATTAAAAGATTTCGGTTACTTTGCACCTTTTGTTGGGCTTTTTATCTTATGGCTATCTTCTCTTATTTCAATTGCGATTTATAAACATAAGGATTTTTAGGAGGAGAAGTTGGATGAAAGCATTACTTTGGCATAGAATTTCGATGCAAAAATTCTCAATAATTAGCATATTAATTGTTTGTATTGTTATTAATTTCATAAGTATACAGTATTTCGATAGTTTTTCAATGTTGATTTTCATCGTTATATTTTCAGTTAATATTGTCAGTAGTTTATATGAGCAAGACAAGAAGGCAAACTGGGAACTATTCGTAAATAGCCTACCATTAGCTAAGAAAACACAGTTAAAAACTGATTTTCTATTTTGCTATTGTCAAATTTTATGTCTTTTCATCATTACTGCACCTTTTTATTTTATGCGCACTGATGAATACAGTGGTTTTTCAGAGCATTTCGCTATGTATTTTGCAAATCTTAGTTGTGTAATCTTACTTATCTGTATACAATTTTATATCCAACACATTAAAGATACGAAGAATATGAAAAATTTAAGGATGTTTACAGCTATTTTTCTTATTTTTCTTATTAACTATCCTATCCATTATTATCTATCATTAGTGGCGGGAAATTTATTAGTGATCCTTGTTCCAACCATTATCAGCACTTTCATTAGCATGTTTGTTTTTCGTAAATGTCTCACTTTATATACAGCAAAGGACATTTTGTAGTGATACAAGTTGTGTTGTTCTTCAGCGTTTCTATCTTCAATAATGAATGGAATAACATGATGATGTTTGTAAATACATTACTGTTTATTCTTATTTACATTACCTATGCGATGGTACGGTTAAAAAAAGAGGTTGCCAATGGCAACCTCTTAGACTGTAGACAAACTGATCTGACCCAAAAAAGTTAGACAAATAATTTAAGCAGCTTCTAAGATCTGAGTCCGGTATTGTACCGGACTCAGATCT
>NZ_JBNNLZ010000019.1:0-93941 GCF_050272295.1 Lysinibacillus sp. NPDC048646 | reverse complement strand
GAAGGCAAAATTAAAAGATCTGAGTCCGGTACAATACCGGACTCAGATCTTAGAAGCTGCTTAAATTATTTGTCTAACTTTTTTGGGTCAGATCATAGCCGAACAGTTTTATGTTGACAATGGCTTTGGCCCTTTAAACCCCTATGTCACTGAAAAAATCGGTTTTTGGAAAAATGAATTAAGTGAGGATTTAGTCATATTCGCCATGAAAACGGCCATCGACAACAATGTGCCGAAATGGGGCTATGTTACATCAGTGTTAAGGGATTGGCAGCAGAAACAGCTGCAAACAGTGGCAGATGCGGCGATCTATAAGCAATCGTTTCACACAAAACAGCAAGCACTACTTCCACAAAAGCGCACTGAAATCATTCCACATTGGTTCCAGAAGCGTCACATTGGACACACACCTGTGGAAAATGCAGTTCCTGTCGATTTTGAAGCCGAACGCAAAAAAATTCTAACAAAACTAAACAGGCAAACGTAAAATATCAGAAACAAATCAGGTACTTATTGTATACCTAGTAGGGCAAACGATAATAATTAATAATGGAGGTTATTATGAAATCTTTTAAAGGCATGTTATTTATTATAATTATTATGTGTAGTAGCGCTTTACTATGGTATTTTGCGACGCCTAATGAGACAATTTCTGTCATTAATAAGTTCAGCCATATGATTGCAGGCTTGGCCATTACTGGATTCTTTTTAGTATTTTTATTATCTACAAGAATTAAATTCATCGAACGCTGGTTCCACGGTTTAGAGCATGTCTATGTTTACCATAAGTATCTGGCTATTCTTTCTTTGGGGTTAGTGATTTTACATGGGCAATTACAAGATATGGTACCTGACTGGGATGAAGTGAGAGAAACTCACCTCACCGATTTGGCCAAAGATTTTGGAGAACTCGCACAAAATGGCTTTATCGCACTTATTTTGATGGCACTCTTTGCCAAATTTCTGAAATATGAGCACTGGCGCATCATCCATCGGTTATTACTCATCCCTTATGCATTCGGTCTCTATCACGCTTATTTTTCCAGTCGCTATGATTTATTGCAGCCAACGCCTTTAGGCATTTTTACCGCAATTACTGCAACTATCGGATTCATGTCTGCCCTATACATGCTCACGATGTATCAGGACATGCGATTTAAGCACACAGGGAAAATTACTGGCATCCGAAAAATTGCTTCAAGCGCCGTTGAATTAGAATTGACACTCGATAAAAAACTACCTTATCGCAATGGTCAATTCATCTTTTTAAAAATATTTCAAGAAGGCTTAGAGAAAGCACCTCATCCCTTCTCCATTTCAGGTGGGGATGGGCAAAAAATATTTGTCACGATTAAGGCTCTTGGCGATTTTACACAAAAAGTGAATGCACGGATTCAATTGAACACATCTGTAGCTATTGAAGGTCCCTATGGTCATCTAAACTTTGAGGCTGGCAATCAACAGCAACTTTGGGTAGCGGGAGGAGTCGGCATTACCCCCTTTTTATCGTATTTAAAATCGACGCCCTCGAATCAAGATATTGAATTATTTTATACCTATCGCGGTCAGGACGATGCGATGCATAAAGATTTTTTACATGACTTTGCAAAAAATAATCCACATTTCAAAGTGAACTTTATTGATACCACGCAAATGGACAGGCTTTCCTTTGAAAATTATACGGTGCCCGCCGATACCAGCATCTTTATGTGTGGTCCTAAAAAAATGGTGAAACGCTTCGCGAAGCAATTCAAATCCCACAACCGCGACGCCGATCTCAACGTTGAAGCCTTTAAATTTAGATGATGGAACGTGTGACCTTATTGCATGTAGATAATGACAATCAATTTTTAAGCAGTCGTTCATTTTGTAAAAAAGATTGATCAAAAATCCAGTGATATAAGGATTTGTTCTTGTTCAATAAACGGGCCATATTCTTGAATAGGAGACAGACAGCATTATAAAAAAAGTGAATCAAAATGCACTTAATTAGCAGGTTACTTGAGGAAGAGTCAATATAAAGTTTTTTAAAAAAACATTGACTTTTAAAAGATATTCTTTTAGAGTGAACTTGTAAATTAAATATCCTCGTTAGGTGAGGCTCCTGTGTAGGAGATATGCTACTGCCCAGAAATGTCGAAAGACGCCAATGGGTCAACAGAAACCATCGACATAAGGTGGTTTTTAATGTAGCTGGCTTTGTCCTATGCCACACAGTGCTAAAGCTCTACGAATGGAGGAGTAGATTTGCTACAATTTATTTGTTGTGCAATCAATGTACGTATATAGTACTGTGTAAACACCTTCATTCGTTATGAAGGTGTTTTATTTTTTTGTGAGGTGAGGAAAATGGATAACTATTCAGAACCAGACTCGAAATATTATAAAAACGAACTAAATACACAGAATATCCATGAGGAATCTTAAATTATCTTTCTTAACGATTGTTTTATCGTTGGGGGAGTATTCTTTTGTTCCTCAATGAAGGAGTGGTTGTTAAAATGATTAAAAACATGCCAAAAGACCAACTAACGCTTCAAATTATTAAGGCATTAAAAGAAGGAAAACAGAAAGAATTCCAAGCAATATTAAAGGAACTTCAGCCTTATGATATTGCACGAATTTTTGAGGGGTTACCAAAAAAACATCATACACGTTTCTTATTGTTTCTTACGCCTGAACAAATCGCTGAACTCATTCAAGAGCTTGAAAAAGTACATCAATTAAAAGTTCTTAATAAATTAGGAATCGAAAAATCAGGACAGGTAATGGATTTAATGGATAATGATGATTTAGCTTCATTATTAGAAAACCTATCTCCTGATAAAATTGAAGAACTTCTTTCAGGTATGAAGCAAGAAGAATCAAAAATTGTTCAAAATATCATGAATTATCCTCCTGAAACGGCAGGACGAATCATGACAAACCGTTTTGTGTGGATTCCTCAACACTATACTATTCGAGAATCAGTTGATAAACTTAAAATATTCGCAGAATTTTCAGAAACGATTAACTATTTATATGTAATTGATAATGATAAAAAATTAGTAGGTGTTGTATCCTATCGAGATTTAATAATAAGTGATGAATTTGAAAAGATTCAGGATATTATGTATAGCAGAGTGATCTCCGTTTCTGCTGAAACGGATCAAGAAGAAGTAGCTCGTGTAATAGAGCGTTATGATTTTTTATCAGTTCCTGTTGTTGAAAAAAATAATGAATTAGTAGGAATTGTAACAGTTGACGATATTATTGACGTTGTTATCAAAGAAGCAAACGAAGATATTGAAAAACTTTCGGCATCTGGTAAAGCCATTGATTTTGACACGAAGGCACACGTGGCTGCGTATCGCCGACTTCCCTGGCTTATTTTACTTTTATTTATCGGATTAGTTTCAGGAACCATTATTAGTGGTTTTGAGGAAACATTATCCAAAGTTGTCGCACTTGCCTTCTTTATGCCTATGATTGCTGGGATGACTGGAAATACGGGTACTCAATCATTAGCTGTTGTTGTAAGAGGTCTAATTACTACCGATACTAATAAAGGAGTAGTTTTTAAACTTATTATTAGAGAACTTAAAGTTGGATTGATTATAGGCATTACCTGTGGCATATTAATCTCGATTATAGCCTATATTTGGCAAGGAAATCCGGTTCTAGGTTTAGTTGTTGGAAGTTCATTAGTTGTGACTCTAATTATTGGGACTTTAGCTGGGACCATTATTCCGTTAATCTTATATAAATTTAAAATCGATCCAGCAGTGGCATCTGGTCCACTAATTACAACTCTAAATGATATCCTATCATTACTTATTTACTTTGGAATTGCAACAATGTTTATTTCAAAATTGATGTAAAGACTTAATTACAAAAGTTCCTGTAGATTAAAGATCTTCCACAATCAGGCGCGATTGAGGAACAACATGAAAATGATCAAACTTTTTTAAAATCTAACCTAATCTGCTGAAAAAGAATCCATTTTGATCAATCTTGAACTGAACCCTATAAAGTAGACAGTTTAATAAAAAGACCATTCGCTACATTAAACAGCGATTAAATGACTTCGGTATATGCTGCCGGAGTCATTTTTTTTAATGTCCATTGCTTTCTTGTATTGTTGTAGTACTCCATATAATCATCCACCATATATTTTAATTCTGCTATGCTTTCAGCTTCCAATAAAAAGAAGTAACCAACCTCCGCTAACGGCATGTAAGCAGGGTGGTTACTCTTTGAGTTAAACATTCTTATTACTGGCCAACCGCACTTCAAGCGGTATGTCAGCTAAATTGACTGAGTGTTACAGCACTCAGTCTTTTTTCATTCTATGTTAATTTTAACATATGCATACAAAAAACACACAAGTATGAACATTTTTAATAATGATAAGCCGCAAACTCTTTGCGAATATAACAATCATCTCCGCTTCTTCATTCCTTCACCTCGATTAAATAAATCCCTTGCGAAAATCCACAGTTTTTCGATTCAATCACATAAAGTCCCGTTCGATCTATATAAAGTAAATCGAGCTCCGTCATGTCCTGAGACTTTCTTTTTGGTACATAGACATTGACTAATTGCTTATGACTTTTCAGTGCATGCTTTTCGATGATTCGTGATGTTAAATACTCGCCATAAATGCCTTTATTGAGCATAACCGGCAACAAATTATGATGTGTCATTTCATAATAAATACTTTTTCTAAAATTTCGTCGTTTTAAATAAAAAGCTACCGCGACCATTATACATACTAATAATAACCCGAATAAAATCAAACCCTCACCCCTAGTAATAGCGACATTTCTGCTAAGATTCTCCTAGATGGCTACAAGTACTAAAACCATCCACAATAATTTCTTTTAACATCAACATTTGTACTATTGTTTTGTCAACTGGCATATCCTTTGTCGATGTTTCTTTTATATAAGTATACCAACATTTTCTAACATAATTGTATTTTTTATGGTTCATCACCAAAAAGATCTGGTTGACATTTTAAAATGTAATATAAGTTTGCTGGAGCGCGCCAGTGTGACTCTTAGGGGATTAAGCGCCCAAGATGAGACCCTGAAGCGAGCAACGCGAGTGAAGCGGCTCATCGGGCGCCCCCAAGAAAGCACACTGGCAGAGCGGAAGGCAACCACAAGTTATGGTGAAGAGTTTTTTTTATCAAATTTCCAATTCATCAGCCAATAGTTTCGTTCATAAGATACTTTAGTATTCGCTAAATATTTCCAGTGTACTTCTGGGAATACCGCTAAAAATTACATAATAAATGGCATAGCTTTAATATTCTAGTATTTGTTATGATAAGAAAGCATTTTCAAGAGAGGGAGGTTTTTTAATGAGTTATGATTCTTATTATAGTGATTATGATGCAGTCTTTGGTGGTTTGCTGATTATTGCCATTTTAGTGGGTATTGTCTTAGCTATTATTGGTTATTTCGTAAGTGCACTGATTTATTATACGACGTCTAAAACAAATGGCTTTAGCGATGTTGCTTATATTGCTTGGATTCCGTTAGTGAATATTTATAGTCTGTTCTTATTAACTGCAAATAGTGATGATGACACAACTATTCGTGCCATTGCGAAAAAGTATACACTGATTTATTTCGGGTTATTGATTGTATCATTTATCCCAGTAATCGGGATTATCGCTTCAATCGTAATGGCTGGTTTTGTTCTTTATTACTCGTATCGTTTACTGTATCGTTGGACAGGTGAAACGGGCAAAGCTGTTCTTTACATCATTTTGACATTTATCACAGGTGGATTATTCTTTGCGATTTACGGCTTAATGCGCATGAATCGTCCGTTCAATGCATAATTACTTGCACACATCCCGTGCATACAAAAAATCCTCTTTCGTCTAAGCAGACTGAAAGAGGACTTTTCATTTTTTAAAAATATCAGCTGAATCATTTTACTTGTCTTAATGCTTCATTTACTGCCCAGCTTTGATGTTCGTGGAATAAGCTTCCGATTGCCTGCATGGCTTCAATCCATTTAAGGTAGTTGTCTGCTTCTGTTGGTGTACTGATGATTTCACCAATGTCACATAAATAGAAATAACCTTCACTTAGAAAATATTTATCTTCATTTGTAGCATAAAAATATCTTCGACCTCATCCTAGAAAACGCCCTATTTCAATAGCCATTCCCATTTCTTCTAGTGCTTCTCTTTTTAAACAATCTTGGTGTGACTCATTCGTTTCTATTCCACCGCCTGGAAGAAAATACTGGCCATCGCCAGTTTGGATAACTGCTATTTTCTCTTTCTGACTATCGAACATTACACCATAAACAGCAGGTCTCCATATGTAATCTTGCCCTTCTTCTTTTTCACCAAATGTAATAATCCCCATCATTACATCTCCTTTAAACGCGTAGTTGAATTTGGTAATGCCTCATGGACTTGGGTATTCCTTTTAATGCAAGCACGCCACTATAGACTAAATACCTAATTCTATATTCTAAAAAGAATATATTAGCAGCCCCGTTCATTTGTGTGAAAAGTTCGCCAATGACCTCACCCGTCTGAATGAAATCTTTGGTTACTTGCTCACTATGCAACTGTTCTATTGTCGAAAGGATGACTGGATCGAAATGATGTTCTGGGACACTTGTTATTTCTTCATTCATCCACAAGCGCAAGACGTCTTTTTACTGTGACAATGCTTCCCAATCCTGCTGTAGTACGAGACGTTCTCGATCGGTTAATGGTTTCTTTTCAGTGTTTTTTTCAAATAGTCTTCTTAGATGTGTCGATTCCATTTGACTTGTATGGGAATAATGCTGATTGTCAAGCGTACCATTATTTGCATTGCACGCAGTGGTGTTAATAAGAAAAATTTCATTTGTTTTATGTCGTAAATAATAGAGAAAAAAACGAAGCCCAATTTGTTCATCCGCATTATCACCATACCAAATATAGATTGGAAGCTGATGAGGGATATCTTCTATTTCAAGCAATGTATTGCTAAATTTAACTTGATAGTCATCATTATCTAGCTCGTAGTTAATATTTTCATACAACCATTCATGGCGGTATGCTTGACCTATTTCTTCTTCTAGCTTCCACAAAGGCCCGATAGAAAAAGCGTCTGGAAACCCAATGACCTGTTTACGCGGTTCCAGGGCTACTCGAATGGAGCCTGCTGCAGATTCGGAGGAAACGATATGAACCGCATGCATACGAGCATCTGCCGCTTCATGGGATGTAGCATGGCGATAATGCTGAATTTGTGTATTGATTTCTTCTACTATTTTGACCAAATCCTGTTGAGCAAACCAGTAGGATTGCCCTTCAAGAGGTTCGCTTTTTTCATGATGAAACGTTGCCCATTCCTCCCCATGATTTAATGCAAACGTCGCCCATTTACCTTCACTTAAATCCGATATATTCAAATATCTTTGTGTGTCAATTTTATAAACAAAAACGATATTTGGCTCCATTAAAAAATAAATAAATGGAGGATTCACTTTCGATTTCATCACAACCAACCCCCTACTAACTAAATTTTACCATACCAGCTTGAAATGTCTTTACCCATTGTTTCAATTGAGTACTACTTTTATTTTAAATTCAGTCGAATAGACTTTATTTTTTCTACTCATAGAAAAACCCCCTCCAGACATGTAATTGACTATAATTATAGCCTTTTTCACATTTCCTACTTAAAGGGGATAATATCATTCGCTACTTATGTTCAAAAAGAAAACACCCGTCTCGTGACGATTGGGCCGCGTGTACCGCTACAAGGGTGCTTTGAATGATCTTTCCACTGGTGACTGGTGTGGTCTTACTTTGTTGGTAAACAGACGACAAAGATCTAGACCCGAAACCAATGCGTTGCTTTTTAAGTACAGATGTTGAGCTAACAACTGAACAAATCTTAACGTATATAAAAGGGCAAAGCTTAGTTCAAGATTACTCAGTTAAATCAACTTGATTATTTTTGTGCAACGCTAGTGAAATTATTTATAAATATAAAATCCTCATAATTATTGCAACTAAGATAAAAGGTAGTGGGATGATTAGTATCATACTCAATAAAGCTAAAAAGCTACCACTTTCTTTTCGATGGCGAATCATATAAACAACATTAGGTATAAATAGAATAAATACAAGTTGTGGTATAATACCAACCATAAACGAAACATACGTCTCTTTCTCACCAAACAGTAAAATTCCAAATATTAGCAAAAGTGCAAAAAATATATATACAGGGGATAGCTTTATATTAAAAATCATAAATTTAGAAAACATTCAATCACTCCTAAAAAAAATGAGCTGCAACTGCAATTTAATCAGGAAAAGCAGTTAGCAGTGATTGTTAACGATTATATTATTGTGTAACGTTAGTGAAATTACTTATATATATAAAATCCACAAAGCTATCGCAATTAAGATATAAGGCTGGGGGATGATTAGTATCATACCCAAAAAAGCTAAAAAGCTACCACTTTCTTTTCTATGGCGAATCATATATACAATATTAGGTATTGATAGTAAAAATTCAATTTGTGCTATAGCAATAACTATATCCGAAACATAAATCTCTCTACCAAAAAGTACAATTTCAAATATTAATGCAAGCGCTAATATGATATATGCAGGGGATAGCTTTATGTTAAAAATCATAAATTTATAGAACATGAAATCACCTCTGTAAAAATATTACAAGAGAGGAGCAACCCCCTCCCTCATTTTTTTCAAAAGAAATTACCCATATTTTCAAAGGTTTTTCGCAAAAAATCAAGAAAGAACTGGCTAGATTGGCTAAGTCCAAATAACGATAACTTGCCAAAAAATCGTATTGAACTGGGCTAAAGAATGAGCATGCTTATTTAAAATCGTCTTATCGAAATAAGGTGTAGGATCTTTTCCCAAACGTTCAGCAAATAGAGGAACAGCTTCAGACAAAGGGTCCCCTTTAATGCTGTAGTTTGTAATATATTGGTTGTACTTATCATCGCTAATCCGACCAAATGGAATAGCTGATGTAAATACTGAAACTAACTTTGATCCCGGTGTATACGGATATAGGAAAGGTGCTGCGTTAAATGTATAGGCCTGTCCAAAGATATTACTTCTTGCGAATATATCCTTAGCCTTGTCTATCTTTCTACCATTCAAGAAATGTTTGTATACTTCGTTTTCAATAATGTCATGTGTCACCACTTGTGCTAAGAAGCCTCCTAGAGAATGCCCTGTCACAAATACCTTGGTTTTGTCAGTATTCCCCAAATTAATTAGCGTATCTCCTGCAAATCGATCTGCAATAGGAACTTGGAAATTGTTATTGTATGATAATATAGCTAAATCATTAATACCATCAAGTATATCGTCAGTTCCCCTGTAGGCAAAAACAACCATATTCCCTTTCTTAAGAGCTAATCCACCAAATCCGGTAAACACACTATCTTTAGCATTGATAATCTTCCACCCTTTAAGATGTGCTTGGTTTATTCCGAGGTCTCTTATTGTATCAGTTATAGAGGTAATACGTGTAGTCGATAAATCAATCCCGTTTTTTCCAAGATAACCTTCTACATTCTCATAAGCCAATGTACTCATAAATACAGATAGATGCTCTGTAAAGTTGTATTTATTTCTGTTGCTATCGGACTCATCCCCATCTTTTTTGTAGTCATAGTCTGTGTCCGGGTTCCATGGGTCGGATTTCATAACGTAGTATCCGCCACCACGAGAGTTAAATTGAGGCAGAATCTCTTGACCGTCTTCAAGTCCATCATTATCTATATCTTTGACATACTTGTTCGTATAAATGATTTCACCGTTACCTAGCCTCATCCCCCTTGTTTCCATACAATCTGTGAGGCCGTCTCCATCAGAGTCAATTATGCATGTTTCTTCAGCCACATCATCAAATACGCCATATAACTTCCATGCATCACTAGCATAAAAGTACTTACCTCCCGTGCTAGTCGCTATTCTATCCAATAATGATTGATTCACACTGCTCCCCAAGCCGATGGTAAATATAGTTACATCGTTATCACGGGCATAATCTAGAGCACTATCATTCCAATTACCCTCTCCATCCGTTAAGATAATCAGATATTTGACATTTTCATCACGCCCATTATTGGCAATTTCTTTTACGCCTTCATTTACTGCTTTATATATATCTGTTCCGCCACTGTTATCAGACTTGTCTATGGCATTCTTTACTTTTTGTTTGTCAGTTGTTAACGCGACTACTGTGCCAGCATAGCTATCAAAGTCAACCACGGCTGCTCTGTCTTGCTCTGTAAGCTTATCAACAAAGTTATTTGCTGCTTCTTTTCTTAATTCACCCGGGTCATTCCAAACCATGCTTCCAGAAGAATCAATAGAAAATACTATATCAATGTTTTTAATTTTCCCATTATTATCTACCCTAGGAAGACTGATTTCCTTTTCCCATACTTCATCCCACGCAATTTCGTTCAAAAGTAAATATGTACTGAAATGATTTACTACCGCTGTTACTTTTTCAGAAGATGCATCATGAGTTTGATTAGGAAGCTTTTCTAACAGCATGGCATCTTCATTGTAATAGAAAATAGCTGGTTTAAATTCTCCCTCAATTTTTGAAGCATCATACGTGAATGTTATTTCTGCTTCATCGAATTCAATATCTGTATTAAAATCGAATGGTGCACCGATAACAGGTGCTCCCTCTAGGAATGCATCCGTTCCTTCGATATTGGTAATGGTTGTTGAATTAGCCATGCTAGCTTTTGATTGAATTTTTACAGAAGGAGATACAACCTCATTCTTATCAAACTTTCCTGCTTCTGTTACTTTTTCAACCATTTCATCCCCATCAAGAATGCCATTGCCGTCTGTGTCAGGGTTAAGAGGATTAAAACCTAGTTCCTCCTCTAAGCCATCAACCACCTTATCACCATCTGTGTCATCGTTTAATGGGTCTGTACCTCTCTCTAATTCTAGCCCATCATTCCATCCATCACTGTCACTGTCTGCATTTTTGGGGTCTGTTCCCAACTCTAATTCTTGTAGATTTGTCAATCCATCTTCATCTAAATCCTCATCTCCGTCACTCACACCGTTCCCATCAGTATCTTTTAGTGTCGGATTAGTTAACGTAAACTGCAGCTCGTAATTATCCTCTAAGCCATCTTTATCTGTATCTTTTTCATGCATATTGGTTCCAAGGCTTAGTTCTTGATAATCGAACAACCCATCCCCATCCGTGTCCTTTGTATAATCTGTTGGGACTGGTTCAGATAGAGGGCTTTTGCTGTTATTCTTGTAATACCCAATTTTATAAAAATACTCTATTCCTGCTTGGATTGAATTATCTTGGTAATTGTCACTAAACTTTCCCTCTACTATTGCGAGAAGCTCGTACTCTCCTTTTTCTGTTGTACTTCTATAAATTTCATACCCCTTTGAAGAATGCTCGACATCCCATGTTAGATTTACTGCAATTTGATTTGTTGAGAAATCATAGTACCACTCGTTATGCAGTTCCATGCTTTCCCCCTTTATTGATGTATCTTGTTGTGGATTCTTGTTGGATTGAGCGAATACTACATCTTGTTTTACTGGAACAAATAGTGAACTACTAAGCATTGACAACGTTAATATACTTGCAGCTAAAGTGTTCTTAATTTTTCTTTTATCCACAAAACCACTTCCAGTGCTATCGATTTTTGCTAGGTAAACCTCAACCCTCCTAGTGCAGAAAATTTTCCCATAAATAATTATAGCCTATACTAGTTCTATAATACTATGATATTTTTCTGACTATTTACAATTCTCTAAAAATAGCAACGATTGTTATAGCCCCTTTCATGATATACCAGTTTATATTAAAACATCTGGTTATTTATTATTATTTAATTTTTTTAAAAGTCTTTGATGAGGTGAATACAGCCCATATGGATTTCTTTAAAATATGCTCAAAAAAAATTGTATAGATTTAAAGTTCTACTAATTGCTATTATTAAAGTAGATTTCAAGAAAAGGAGGTTTTTTGATGAGTTATTATAATGATGAATTCTTTGCTAATATTATGGTAATTATTTTTTTTCGAGCCTTGTATTGCCTATTATCATCGATTATATTTTTATTTCACTGATATATTTTATGACGTCCAAAACGAATGGCTTTAGCGATGTTGCTTATATTGCTTGGATTCCCCTTATTAATTTTTATAACCTTTCTCTATTGACCGCAAATGGTGATGATGATAGTGCTGGTCGTGCAGCTGCGAAAAAGACTACACTCATTTTTATGGGATTATTTATTGTTACATTCTCATTAATCCCAATAATTTGCTATCTTACTTTTCTCATAACAGTTGGGTATGTTATTTATTACTCATTTCGTTTACTATATCGTTGGTCAGGTGATACAGGCAAAGCCATACTCTATATCATTTTGTCGATTATCACAGGTGGTTTATTCTTTATGATTTATGGCTTAATACATATGAATCGTCCGTTCAAAGCCTAATTACAACTTATTGGGATTAACATCCTGCTCGTCATTTTGTATTCAAATACCAAGTATTTCGGAATGCTTACCCTTTTTTCTCCTCTAGCTTCCTCAATGGGTGATGGAGAAGAAATCAGGAAATCCGATCAAATTTTTGGTGGTTCAAGCGCTCCCCTCATTGAACCTTCTTTAGATTTAGAACAAACGACATGAACCGTCAGCATAGTAGTATTTGTTTTGTTACTTCAGGGTATATAGAACGATGCACCATTAATGATTTCTACCACTTTGTACAGTTCTTCTTGCTCTAAATTAAATACCCACCCCTCAAGAGATTTTTTTCTTCATGATGAAATGCATCCAATTGTCATTTTGCTGTAATTCATAGTCCTTCCATTTAAAAATTTTCATCAAGTCCTATTCCCCTAGATAATCTTGTATTTCAATTTATTTTTTGACCAAACTTGAAATTTTAGAGAAGCTAGCGTTATTCATTTTCACATTCTCTAGTTTTCTTCTCCATTTTTGAAAAAGAAGTTAGCTCGCAGGATAAATATGTTATATTATAGTTAGAAAATTTTGAATTTCATAAACAAAGGGGATCCGTAATTATGTATGAAAATATTTTAAGACATCCAGGGCCAACACCTATTCCAAAAAAAGTTCAACTTGCCATGAATCGGGATATCTTCAGCCATCGAAGCAATGAATTTGTCGAGCTATACCGCGAAACAATTGAACTTGTTAAGCCGATTTTTGGGACACAGCAAGAAATTTTACTACTGCCTTCAGGCGGTACAGCCGCATTAGAAGCTGCGGCAGTCAATACCGTTTCTGCTGGAGAAGATGTTGTTGTCATTACTGTTGGGGCTTTTGGCGACTACTTCGTTTCGATTTGCGAAAAATATGGCTTTAACGTACATAAGCTTGAAAAACAATGGGGGCAAGCGTGTGCGGCTGAGGAGTTACGACAATTTTTACAGCCGTTACAAAATATTAAAGCTATTTTTGTCACGTACAATGAAACGTCAACCGGTATTTTAAACCCAATTGCTGAATTGGCACAGGTTGTACGCGAAGAAAGTGATGCGCTATTGATTGTGGACGGCGTTAGTTGCATTGGCGGAGCACCCGCTGAAATGGATGCATGGGGCGTTGATATTCTCGTTACTGGCTCACAAAAGGCGATGATGCTACCGCCTGGTCTTTCTCTTGTTAGTGTGAGCGAAAGAGCATGGCAAGTGATTGAAGAAAATAAAGCACCTTCTTATTACTTAAATTTAGCAAGCTATCGTAGTTGGGCACAAAAAGGCATGACACCGAATACCCCTGCGATTACGCTCATTTATGGACTACATGAGGTTTGCAAACTCATTGAGGCAGAAGGAGGCTTTGCCAAAACCGTTGCACGTCATGCGCTGATGAAAGATATGGTGCGCAGTGCAATGAAAGCACTTCATATCGGACTTTTAACGGCTGACGAATATGCATCACCAACGATTACAGCCATCATGGCGCCAGAAGGAATTGCACTAGGTGATTTCTTAACGCATCTAAAACAACAATATCATCTAGATTTTGCTGGCGGACTTGGTCATTTACAAGGCCAAATTTTCAGATTCGGGCATATGGGCTATTGCTTCCCTAGCGATGTTTTACAGGCTATTTCTTTAATGGAAGCTGCGTTGCAAGACTTTTCTTACAGCTTTGAGCCAGGTGCGGGCGTGCGCGCAGCCCAAGAAGTATTTTTAGCAGCGCAACGTAATTAACTGAAGATGCCCTTAACCTTGCTTCGTCACAAATAAGGCTTAACGCTTTTTTGGTTGAACTTATTGTTCTATCGACGCAGGTTCGTGACACAAATTATGTATTGAAAACAAAAATTAAAAAAGCATTCGTAGACTGGGGACTGCCCCCCTGCCCTATGAATGCTTTTTCATTTCTTTTAGAGTGCATTTCCTGACCATCTGTTAGCTAACTAAAAGCACGGGGATGGATGCCCGATTTTTCCATTCATTAAACACCCATTTTTCTACGAGTATTGCTAGTTTTTTTCGCTTGCTGGCTTTTCATTTTTTTTGTTGAAAGGTCAGCATTCTGTTTGCCTTTATTAGCAGAAGACTGGTTCTTTTTGTTTTCAAGCTGCTTCTTTACTGCCTCTTGCAGGCTGATCTTCTTTTTTGGTGCTTCGGATTGTTGATTCTCGGTCATAGGAAATTCCCCCTTTTAATACGTTAGTTAGTCCAGTATAATCTATTTTCTCTTATTTGTGAAATTTTGCCCTAGGAATGAGATAGGTACATAAATAATTATGGTCAACAGGTTTAGTACTATGCCCTCATGGAATCATTGTGATCAAACCTGCTATACACATCAAAAAATGCTACCCTTGAAGTCAAAAAAGACTCCGCAGATAGCATTTTGTTCATCATTTAGTTAAAAAATTTCTCTACACGCTGAATAACTTCGTCAGCCGAAAGACCATTCGCATCAATGACAGGTCCTGCCATTACAGGATCGCTAATGCCCATTACATTTTTATCTTGTCCTGTGATTACACAGGCATCACATTTTTTTGCATCCTCTTCATGGCGAAGCTGTAGCACTTCATATCCTTGTGCTTTTAATGCTTCTTCAACATTTGATAATGATTGCTCAACACCAATTATTCTAGACAATATTCTTCCACCTCCTATATGTAATGTGTCATTTAGCATTGCGAATTATTCACTGCATTCGTTTTTTTGCACTATACTAAAGAAAGTATATAAATAATCTTTAATGATGGACTGATGGAACTAAAAAGTGGGGTGTGAAATGAAGTTATTTACAGGGATGTTCTTAGTTTTTATCCTGACAGGATGCTTAGCAGAAGATTATGATGTTGGTGTGCCAACTGCTCATTTACATGTTGAAAGCTTTACGCCATCTGTACAATTAACCGAAGCAAATATCAATTGGGGTGCATCGAGTGAAGATGTACATCAAACAATCGATGATATTCAGAAATTCGGATTATCACAAAATGAAATAAAGATTTTTGCGAATGAAAAAGCTACTGTAGATTTTGAAGAAAACGAAGAAAATGGTGGAGATATTTGGACAGATCCCGAAACCCAAATAATCGTTGCTCTTCTGAAAGATGAACATCGCACCAAACTCGACATGAATGATTTAAGTGAATTTCGATTCCCAACGAACAAAGGGAGATATGTTTTAATAGTTGAATTTATAAGTGCAAGCGGATCTGCTCAATATGTAGGGAATGTCTTAATTCAGTGATATTTAATATTTATTATTGTTAAACTAGGAGGCTTTCGTTGAATATTCGATTCACGAAATACTCAAATCAAAACAGGTATGATCCCACATTTTTTTATAGAATCATCACTGTTTTTTATCACAAAACTGTAAAAGCACCAATCATTGAGAAAACAGCTTAATGCAATGAGATTAAATGTTTGATTGTACTCACGAAGGAGTTTAGTTGAATAAGACTCTAATTTAAAAACCTAAACAATTAGGGGGAAATATGAAGTATTTAATTAAAATGTTCGCAGTTATAATTTTCATTTTACTATTGGCAGGTTGTACTGGTTCTCCAGGTGAAGAAACACCAGGCTATTTGACTAAAAAACAAGTGCTGAAGAAAAATCCTGAAGCAGACTATTTTGTACTCAATGATGACGTTTATGTAAGAGGAATTGATTGGGTAGAGACAGTTGAATTAACAAAAGGTGAGATAATTGGGGAAATTGAAGAAGGTATGGCAAGTGATTTACCTCTGGGAACTAAAATTATCGCACCAAAAGAAAGAAGAGATATTCTTATAGTAGAAAATAACGGAATAGAGATAAGATATTTAGTTCAACTGGGAGAGTAATCAAAAAGTTGTTCAACTAACGGAGACTTTCATTGAATATTCGTTTTACGAAAGATCAACACAAAAAGCCAGAGTTGATTCTACAAGAATTTGTAGATTAATTTTGTCTTTATGTGTTAACCGCAACAACCTTTGAGAAGACAGTCTTCATTTTGTCATGATCTTCTCTAAAGATTGACATTGAACTTGAAAGTTTTGAATGACAATCCCACTCATACACCACCAGTCGTCATAGCTTAGCACGCTCATGTTCACTGGTGGTATATTTGGAGAAATATAAATAAATGGACGCATTTAACGTAACCTCATACCTTCTGCAAATACTCCTCGCGCATCTCCTGAGGTACCATACTACCGCCAGTTGCCCACACAAGATGCGTCGCCTGTGCCATTTTCTCTGTTAATGCATGCTTCTCTAAATAAGCTTGCCCATTTTTCATCAATTGAATGGCACCAAACATTCCCGCATGGGCAGATGGCTCTAAAAATAGCTCCTCGGATTCCATGGCTAAAGCGAGTGATGTAAATAATTCTTCATCCTTCACTGTATAACAGCCATTAATATAAGTTTCCATCACTTTCCCAACAAATTTTGAAGCTCGCCCTACTGCTAAGCCATCCGCTTCTGTTTTATTGTCCAGACCGATATCCTCTACACTAATGGCGTCATGTAAACCTGTCATTAACCCAATGGTCATGCAAGGAGATGCCACCGGTTCAGCAAAGAAAATATGGACGTGTTCTCCGAAAATTTCACGTAAACCGTACGCTACCCCGCCTGGTCCACCACCAACACCACATGGTAAATACACGAACAATGGATGGGTATCATCCACTATAATGTTCGTCTTTTCACATTGAACCTTTAAACGCTTTGCTGCCACCGCATATCCGGCAAATAAGTCCTTTGAGTTCTCATCATCTATAAAATGACACAATGGATCTTGTTCGGCTTCCTGACGACCTTGTTCAACAGCTACACTATAATCTGCTTGATATTCAATAACGGTTGCACCTTTCTCTCGCAGTAATGCCTTTTTCCACTCTTTTGCGTCACTGGACATATGTACAACAACATTAAAGCCGAGTTTTTTGCCAATAATGCCGATACTTAATCCTAAATTGCCTGTAGAACCTACTGCAATCGTGTATTGTTGGAAGAATGATCTGAGTTCTTCTGTTGCTAAAACGGCATAATCATCCTCTTTTTTTAGTTTTCCATGAGCCATGGCTAGTCGTTCCGCATGCTTTAACACTTCATAAATTCCGCCACGTGCTTTAATAGAGCCTGAGATCGGTAAAGCATAATCGCATTTCAATAGGAATCGACCTGGTATCGATAGATGATATTGTTTTTCAAGTGCCTCTTTCATAGCAGGTATCTCTTGTATAGATGATTCAATAAGACCCTTACTTTTCGCAAGCTCAGGAAATGCTACTATTAAATAGGAAGAAAAGCGTTTAAGCGTTTCTTCCGCATCCTCTACTTCCTGCATCGAAAAGAGCTCCGTTTTTGCCGTTTTTATCCATTTTGTATTTTTCCAAAAGACAGTATCTTCATTTGCCATGTCTTTTAGTAACGGATATCGATCGAATAGTTCGTGTTTACGCTCATTTTCCATCTGCTGATTCCTCCGTTTTCTTTGCTAAAATTGCTCGTTCACAAATTTGTCGAAATTTCAATTCGAACGAAATATTGTTTTCTTGCGTTCGTTTTTTAGGTCCCTTGGTTCGTCCACCTGCACGCCTGATTTTCTGTCCAACATGGCGCATATCGAGCAAACGTTCGATGTTTTCATTTGACATTTCACGCCCATTTTGATCGATTGGATATCCCCCTCTCGCCAAAACCATGGCTGCTAGACCATAATCCTGTGTAATGACAATATCGTGTTTTGAAAGCGCATTCACTAGCGTGAAATCAACCGAATCAGGACCCTTGGGCACCATAATTGTTATTACGTTATCACGTTCAATACGGTGTGATGTATCGCAAAACAAGATAGTTTCAATCTCATACTCAGATGATATAGAAAGCGCTAAATCCACGACTGGACAGGCGTCAGCGTCAATTAATAACTTCACAATAAGGCATCATTCCCTTCTCATAATTAGATGAATCAATCACCTGTTTATTATTTTAATATAATTATTTCAGCACCCTGCTTGCTCATTTTTTCACAAACTTAACGTCATTGGAAAAAGTATTTTATTGAATAGTGCGAAAAATAGATATACGATACCCCTATCAAACATTTGGAGGTTTTCACTATGACAACAACAACTGTAAGCAACGAGCAATTAGCGAAAGAATACGTAGATGGCGTATTCGAACAACTGAAACAACAAAACAGTCATCAAGCGGAGTTCTTACAAGCAGCTGAAGAGATTTTCATCTCATTAGTGCCTGTATTTGCACAACACCCTGAATATATTAAAGCAAATATCTTATCACGTATCGTGGAACCAGATCGCATTATCTCATTCCGCGTAGCTTGGCAAGATGATAACAACCAAGTTCAAGTAAACCGTGGTTATCGTGTGCAGTATAGCAATGTAATGGGCCCATACAAAGGCGGTCTTCGCTTCCACCCTTCCGTAAATGAATCAATCATCAAATTCTTAGGTTTTGAACAAATCTTCAAAAATGCTTTAACTGGCCAACCAATCGGTGGTGGTAAAGGCGGCTCTAACTTCAATCCTAAAGGAAAATCAGACTCAGAAATCATGCGCTTCTGTCAAGCATTCATGACTGAATTATACCGTCATATCGGTCCAGATGTCGATGTTCCTGCTGGTGATATTGGTGTAGGTGCTCGTGAAGTTGGCTATTTATGGGGGCAATACAAACGTTTAACAAAAGCAAGCGAATCAGGTGTATTAACTGGTAAAACTCCTGGTTATGGCGGATCTTTAGCTCGTAAAGAGGCTACTGGTTACGGCACAGTTTATTTTGTAAAAGAAATGCTACAAGATGCAAATGATTCATTCGAGGGCAAAACAGTTGTCGTTTCAGGTTCAGGTAACGTATCAACTTACGCAATCGAAAAAGCGCAGGCATACGGTGCAAAAGTAGTAGCTTGCTCTGACTCTTCAGGCTATGTCCATGATCCAGACGGTTTAGACCTTGATGCGATTAAGGAAATCAAAGAAGTAAAAGGTGAGCGTATCTCAACATACTTAAACTATCGTCCAAATGCTACATTTACAGAAGGTTGCACAGGTATCTGGTCAATTCCATGTGATATCGCCCTGCCATGTGCTACACAAAACGAAATTGACGGTGACGCAGCTCGTACGTTAATCTCAAATGGTGTGAAAGCAATTGGTGAAGGAGCAAACATGCCATCTGACCTTGAAGCAATTAATGAATTCTTAAATGCTGGCGTATTATTCGGCCCTGCGAAAGCAGCAAATGCTGGTGGCGTTGCTGTTTCTGCTCTTGAGATGGCGCAAGATTCAAGCCGTGTATTTTGGTCATTTGAAGAAGTAGATGCTAAACTACACCAAATTATGAAAGACATTTATGCAGATAGTAAAGCGGCTGCTGATAAATACGGCTACCCTGGTAACCTTGTAGTTGGCGCAAATATCGCAGGCTTCGTAAAAGTTGCAAATGGTATGCTATCTGAAGGCGTATATTAAGTACATTCTTTTATTGAACCCTATAGCGGTTGAACACCCCTACTGAAAAAATTTAAATTTTCTTAATTTCACTTAAGATGATAACGATTATTCGTTATCATCTTATTTTTTGATAGATAACAAGTAAAAAAACACAGTAATTATTGTTTAAAACGAACATTTTTTATATTAAACATTTAAAACATTCGTGTTATAATCATAAGGTACTATGAAATATTGGAGGGTTTTTTGTGGAATTATTGTATACAGGTAAAACGAAAAATGTGTTCAAACTAGAAGATGGTCATTACTTATTAAAATTTAAAGATGATGTAACTGGTGAAAACGGCGTATTCGATCCAGGCGCAAATACTGTAGGTTTAACAATTGACGGTGCTGGTCTTGCTGGTCTTCGCTTAACTTCTTATTTCTACTCAAAACTAAACGAACAAGGTATCCCTACTCACTACGTAGATGCAAACTTCGATGATGCTACAATGACTGTAAAACCTGCAACGGTTTTCGGTAAAGGTTTAGAAGTAATTTGCCGCTTTAAGGCTGTAGGATCTTTCTTACGCCGCTATGGTGCTTACGTACAAGAAGGACAAGATTTAGATTCTTTCGTAGAAGTAACAATCAAAGATGACGATCGCCTAGATCCTCCTATTTCTGAAGATGCTTTAGCGATGTTAAACCTGCTAACACACGAAGAATATGCAATCTTAAAGCAACGTACGATTGAAATTTCTAAATTCGTTGGCGCAGAGCTTGCGAAAAAAGGCTTAACACTTTACGATATTAAATTAGAATTTGGTCGCGACGCACAAACAAATGAAATTTTATTGATTGATGAAATTTCAGGGGGCAATATGCGTGCCTACAAAGGCGAACAATACATCGAGCCATTAGAACTTGAAAAAATTATGCTAGCTGAATAAAAAAGCTAAACGGAGCCGCTATTTTGCGGCTCTTTTTATGTTTAACATTAGACTTAGCGCAGACGAAGATGACTGATACAAGTCTAAAGTCATCTTCTTTACTTTTTTATGAAACTTTTCGTCACACCAGTCGTATATTAACTATACGCAACATGCAATTATTCTATTATATTTGGAGGTAGTTTGATGGAAAACTATAATGATACAACGCAAGAAAGGCCAACAGTCAATCCGTTTTTGAATGTATGGATGCATCCAAAACAAACAGCTCGTTACATGATTGATGTTAAATCCATTGGTTTTGCGATTCTTGTATTGTCAATTGGTTATATCGGTTCATTGCTTTCTGGACTTATTGATAGTAATTTTATGCCTGAATTATCCCCTTGGATTATCGCGCTATTTTGTGTAATTATCGCACCGATTGCCGGAATTATCGGTACAGCCTTCTCCGCTTTTATCACTTGGCTATTCGGTAAACTCTTTAAAGGGACGGCGACCTTCTCTGCATTATTTAAAGGAATTAGCTTAAGCGCCATACCGATGATCGTCCTGATTCCTTTTTATTTAATTTGGCTCTTTACTTCACCTGAATCTTTAATGGACGCTAACTTAGCAGGATCAGCACCTTGGATTTTTTGGCCAACAACGTTAGCAACTATAGTTGCTGGTATTTGGTCCTTTGTTATTACTGTCGGCGTTGTAGCGGAAGCACACGAAATTTCAAACTGGAAGGCTTTCTTTACAATCTTTATTCCTTCTTGTATTTTATTCATTATCTTCTTTGTCCTTATTGTAGTTCTCTTTATTGGCCTGATTGGTGTCGGGATGATGTAAAGAAATCGGACTATCTAAAAAGTCCTTCAAACCATAAAGTGAAACTTCAATCAGTGAGGGTTTTCTTCACCCCTACTGATTGTTAGTTGAACCAATCGGGCTTTTACGGTCAGTTGATCGCCCACCTAGTTGACTCGTTCTCTTCTTTCCACTTGAGGTGGGCGTCTTGTACCTGACGCTTCGCTTTCGGAACAGATAAATTACTAACCGTTAATGCGGGATAAAATTCACAACGCTTTTCGCGGGCAAGGTTTATACGCCCGCTGCGTCTCTTGCTCTTGCGTGGCAAATATGACTCGCAGGCGTTTACTCGGATTTTTACCTTTATAGCCAAAAACGAGGCTGGGACAAAACTTTAAATTTTAAGAAAGAGGAGCATAGGCGTTATTAAATTTTTGCTATCTGAAATGAAGAAAAATTTAGACGTTCTTCCTTTTGGAATAAATAAATTTTAGAAGAGAGCACTAGTTGATGGTAGCGAAGGCCACGCCCCCGGAAAGCGTCCGCCGTAGCGGACATCAACGCTTACAGCAAAAAAGTGTTAGATTGACATCAGTCAATCTAACACTTTTTCTCTTTTGTCCCAGCCTCGTTTTTCATATTGACTTTTGTAAATTATTCAAGCGTTCTACAGTTTAAATTGAGCAATTAGCTCGTTCAGTTTCAGTGCTAAATCAGCAAGTTGCGCTGATTTTCCAGCCATCTCTTCCATAGAAGTACTTGCCTGCTCGGTCGTAGCTGTCGTTTGTTCAATTCCTGCTGCTGATTCTTCTGCGACTGCGGCAATTTCCTGAATGGAGCTATTCATTTTTTGACCATCTTCAGCCACAATCGATAAATTCGTGGCAATCAATTTAACGCTTTCTACGACATCCGTGATGGAATGGCTAATGGTATCAAAGGTTTCACTCGTTGCTTTAATTTGATGTGTTCCTTGTTTTACCTCTTTATAGCCATCTTCTAAAGAGCCTGTAACTACATCAAAATCATCTTGGATATTCGTCACAATGCCTGTAATATCATTCACCGAAAAGGCTACTTGTTCAGCAAGTTTTCTGACTTCATCTGCAACAACCGCAAAGCCTTTTCCATGCTCACCAGCTCTTGCTGCCTCAATAGCCGCATTTAAGGCCAATAAATTGGTTTGATTTGCTATATCTTTAATAACAATGACTAATTTCGAAATTTCTTGAGATTGAGCGTCTAAATTTTTCACTTTTTCCACGGCATTTTGGACAATGTTATCGATTTTCGACATTTGTTCATTAGAGGACGCCATTAAATGGCTACCATCATTCGTAAGATTCAACACCTCAACGGATGACTGGTGAATATCCTCGCCATATTTATTTGTTTTATGTAAATCTGAAGTAAAGCTATCCATTAAAGAAGTTAATTCACTCGAATGATGGGCTTGCCCTTCTGCACCAGTAGCTAAATCATGCATCGTCAATGCCACTTGCTCCGTTCCCATTTTTACTTCATTTGCTGACTGTGTTAGCTCATCACTTGAACGAGTAATTAGATCTGAAGCTTGCGAAATCTTGTAAATCATATCTTTAAGTTTGTTCTGCATTTGATTCATTGCACTAGCCAATTTGCCAATTTCATCATCTGATTTGATTTCGATGTTTTCACGAGTTAAGTCACCGTCTGCGAAAAGAACCATCGCCTCCGCTACTTTATTAATTGGCTTAGTCATACTACTTGCATACTTCCAAATAACTAGAATCCCCAAAACAAACGCAATACCAATGACGATTAATGTTAAATTTAATATCTTGTCAGCTGGTTTTTCGAATTCTACAGTATATGTACTTGCACCGATTGTCCAACCCCAATAGGGATCCGTTTTTGCATATACACTTTTCTCTTCTATCGTATCCGTATTAGGCAATGGCCATTCATAAGAGACAAAACCTCCGCCATTATTTCCCTCTTTTATCATTTCTTGAATAAACTTTACACCATTACTGTCAACTTCATCCCACACATTTGCCCCTTCTATATTTGGATTCGCGACTGAAACGCCCTCTTGATCGACAACGAAAATATAACCGTTGTCACCTAGCTTAATATTCTTATTAAGTGGTCTTTTACCCTCAGCCGTTTTTTCACCCAATATCGCTACTTTTACTTTCTCTTGCGCTTCTGCCAATGGAAGCTTTCCTGCCTCGACATCTTTATTTAAAAATTTAATCATTTCAATGGTCATTTCTACGCTGTTTTTTAAATTTTCTTTTCCTACGTCCTCTAAACTCGACTTACTTTGTTGATAGCTTAAAAAGCCTAAAGTCACTAATGGGATAATTAAAAGGATTAATGAAAAAACGATAAGTTTTGTTTTAATGGAACGAAATTTTATAATTGCTTTCAAATTCACTAGTCACACCTTTTATATATATTTTTTTGCGGACGCTAAATCATTTTTCTTATTTAGTATAAATAAATAAAAGTCTTTTTTACTATAATTATACCTCCCTTCAAACAAAATGAGTATTTTTTCTATCAAAATTAATTGACAATTATGACATTATTCTCACTACATTTTATTATACGATTAGACAAAAAACAACATTTTTCGAGTTTTCCACTGTGAAAAACAAAATAAATAGGACAATAATGATGAAACTGCAAAAATAAGAGAGACCATCCTCTTGCTTTGATGGCCTCTCTATTAACGATTTCTCGTTTATACTGTAAGGACTGTCGATTGCTGGAATAGCTCAGATACGCCCGATTCAACAGCTGCCCCACTAACAGCACGCGAAACAATTTCTACAACTCTGCCATCTAGTGATTTCGGTACGATATATTCTTCGTTCAATTCTTCATCGCTTACAAGTGAAGCAATGGCTTCCACTGCCGCTAGCTTCATCGTTTCATTAATATCTGTGGCACGTACATCCAATGCCCCACGGAAAATGCCTGGGAAAGCAAGGACATTATTGATTTGGTTTGGATAGTCTGAACGCCCAGTTCCCATAATACGTACGCCCCAAGCCTTTGCATTGTCATACGTAATTTCTGGATTTGGATTCGCTAGTGCAAAGACAACTGGATTGTCATTCATCGAAGCAATGTGCGCTTCTGTCAGTAAATTTGCAACGGACACGCCGATAAAGACATCTGCCTCTACTAGCGCATCCTCCAACGTACCGTGTAATTTTTGTGGATTTGTTAAATGAGCAACCGCCTCTTTTATCGGATTCATGCCCTCAGCTCGGCCCTCATAAATAAGGCCCTTTGTATCACACATATATACATTTTTATAGCCCATTTGCACAAGAATTCGTAAAATTGCAATGCCCGCTGCACCCGCACCATTAATGACAACCTTCATGGTCTCCACATCTTTTTTCACGATGCGATTCGCGTTAATCATTCCCGCACCCACTACAATTGCCGTTCCATGCTGATCATCGTGAAACACAGGAATATCACATTCCTGACGCAAACGGTCTTCAATTTCAAAACAACGCGGTGCTGAAATATCTTCTAGGTTCACTGCGCCAAATGTTGGGGCAAGCGCCTTCACAATGCTGACGATTTCATCCGTACTCTTCGTATCTAAACAAATTGGAAAAGCATCAACATTGGCAAAACGCTTTAATAAAATAGCCTTTCCTTCCATTACAGGTAACGCAGCTTTCGGTCCAATATCCCCTAAGCCAAGTACTGCCGTACCATCCGATACAATCGCAACCATATTCCCCTTCATCGTATAGTCATAAACTAACGAAGGATTTTTTTCAATCTCGATGCACGGAGCAGCAACACCTGGTGAGTAAGCTAGGCTGAGATCATATGAATCCTGTACCGGCACCTTTGAAATAACCTCTAATTTCCCACTATAATGCGCATGCATATCTAATGCCTTTTTCATAATATCCATTCGACCCCATCCTTTTCCCTTTGAGTTTTCTTTGTATTCCAGAATCATAATACTTTGTGAAAACATAGTCAACGAAAAATTCTGATAATTACATTTTTTCTTTGAAAATACTTGATTCTTTATCGTTAAAAACATTTTTTCATTTTGTTATAACTTTCACAATCAATTATTTTAACATAATTAATACATTGGAAGCCTTTCGTGAAAATGTACTGATAGCGCTTTTTAGCCTGCTCAACTTTTCACATAGTATTTTTCTCGAGTAAATGAGAAGAATTTCACAAACTAATGTAAGCGCATCCATTGTTACAGTTGACTTTGTCACAATTTCTTCATATTTTTTCACAATCATTTTTATTATTGCAGTGAAACCTTTATGCCTCCAATGCGAATTTTTCGTAGTAGCTGCGGCAGATTCTATCACCCTGAGCATCCCTTCGCTTCACCCAAGCGAAATCATAGCTTATTTGCGCAACCCATGCCAAAAACTACGCAAAAAAAAGAGCCCTTAGCGTAAGGACTCTTGCATAAATTGCTTCGTGAAGGCAGTGATAATATGTTTTGAAGACCACTGCTCCCCTGAAGCTTTGGTAATGGGGTAATCGCGACGGAAGATAGCTTTTGTTATTTCATCCACTGAACGGCCTTGGTCATAAAGCTTTCGGACCTCGCCTTCTAATTCTTCTAAGTACGTTATTTTCTCTTGGATTTTCGTGCGACCATCTGCTAAAAAGCCAGCATGACAGCAATATACCGTTTCAAAATCATAGTGTAATATTTTTTTTAACGACGCCAAGGTATGTACGATGTTTTCTTCATCCAGCGCTACCTTGGTTTTCGTTTGTATATATAAATCCCCTGTAAACATGGCACCGGTCGCCCGATTGTAAAACGATAGATGGTCAGTTGTATGTCCAGGTGTCGAGATAATATCCCATGTAGCTGACTTCGTTTGCAATGTGTTACCAAACGGCTGCGCAACAAACGCTGGACGCTCCCCCCACAATGCTTGGCGATACAATGGATACTCCCCATCCTGTGCACAAATGCCTACTGACTCACGATGTACATAGATTGGCACAGTCATATGTTGCTGTATCCATGCTGCATTTCCTGTATGATCTTCATGTGCATGGGTCAACGCTAACTGCTCAATTGGTAAGTCTTTAAAAAATGATTGAAACTCCTGCGACAGCGAGTTAGAGCCTGTATCAATGAGTAAGCCATCCACAAAAAAGCTATATACACTCATGCCGATTCCCTGAACGGCCACCTTACCATGTGCATATTGCACATCACGATTCTCTTCAATTTCAATACTTTTCTCTAGTTTATACACCCTTTCTCCCCCTTTACTCTTTGTAAAAAGAGTGTAGCATAAAATGAATGTCGAGTCATTTTCAGGAGCACTTCACAACAAAAGACTTTTCCACATAAGAGCTGTCCGCGGTTTTTCAGCGCATCTGCGCGTATGTTTGTTTTTAAAGCTTTTTTGCGCCTACCTGCAAAAAAGCTTGTGCATCTACCCCATTGCCCACATAAAAAGCTATTCTGCATAAATTTACTCAAATTGTACGATGGCCTCCGCTTTTCCCTCTTTCGCATGTAGGACGAGTAAAACCTGCACGTAGTCACCCATTCTACTTAATGGCGCTATCTAAAATACCTATCATTTTCTGATAAGCTCCATATTGTATATTTGCCCTATTTTTTATAGAATCTATATAACATGACAGTGAAAAAATGAGAAGGTGCCCACTAATTATGGAAGAAAAAGAAGTTCAAACATTATCCAAGCGTGAACAGAAAAAACATATTAATAGACAAAATATTATTAACGCTGCTATCCAACTATTTAGTTCAAAGCCATTTTCTGAAGTAAGTATGCGGGCTATTGCGAAAGACGCCAATGTTTCGCCTGGACTCATCTATCAATATTTCGATGATCAACAACATCTTTTTATGACAGCCTTTCAAATTGAAAGTACGAAATTATTAAACGCGCTACGGCAAACAATCGAAACACAAGATCAGCAATTGGCAGTACTCGCGAATAAATATGTAGACTATATGTATAGACATGATAATTTATATCAAATGATGACTTATTTTATGTTGGAAAACGACCAGCATGGCAGTGTTTCAGCAGGACTTCGTGACATTACAGATGACTTATTTTCAATTTTTCGCGAAGCTTTAAGCAAACACCTGCCTGAAAAAGAACTAAAAAGTGCTGTTCAGCTGTTTTTTGCTTCCTTAAATGGTATCTTAATCACCTATAAAAACTTGCCCGGTCGATCACAAGAAGCGACTTGGCAGCACATGGAACATTTAGTAGAGGTATTAATAGCGACAATAAAGAGGACCTATCCCAAATAACGATCGGTAATGACTAACAACAGGATAACAAAAAATTTCGCGTCCCTTCAGCGGAAAAAAGAGCACTCATCCAGCTAGAGGGGTCTTATAGTAAAAAAGAAAAGAAGTTCGATTAAGGAACTGTTGAGAAATAATAAGTTATTCCGTTAAAGGGAGCTGAGGTTGGACCAAGTAACGGACTGATTTCAGTCGACCATCCCTCGCTTTCTAAGCACTTGAAAGCGCTGTATTAATGGATTATCAAGCGTATTTTTGAAGTCATTGTAGGCAAATTGAATCGTGCTGCCCATCGCACACTCGACATGCCAAAAACTCTATTGTCTATGGATTCGACAACGATTACTGTTGGAAAATCACGCTTACCCTGGACCTTTTGCCACGGTGAATGTTCAGGAATTAAACTACACGTGAGCCTTACAAATGACACCGCTATGCCCTTAAAGGTCGTCACCGTTAGTCTAATAAGAATTAAACAACTTTATTATTTTTTTAGCACTTTATTATAAATTAAATAACTTTATTTTCATTTAACAACAAACATCCCCTTATTACCCAATAAGAACCACCATGCTATAATTAGCCTAACAAAACAACGTAAAGTCGAGGTGTCCAAAATGAAAATTCTTAAATCAACATAATAATGTTAGTCATAATCCAGGATAAAGTAGAAAACCTCTTCAAACACTATCAAAAATTATAAACAGCATAGTTAGGCGTTAACTCTCAATTTCACGGAATAAATGTTTTTGCTCTTTCGCTTCTAAAAAAACAACTATAGACGTATTCCAGAAAAATAAGGAGAAAACGAAATCGTTTTCTCCTCTTTTTATTTAAAACTCGGCTATGCTTCACGATCATTTGTCATTAACCAATTCACGATTCCTACTATAGGGAATGTAATGAATGCAGTTTGAACTGCAATAATAGGTGCTATACTACTTGTTTTTGACACATAGATAAAACCATAATTTTTTCACGTTCGACACAAAACTCTAAAGCGTAAGCTGTATCCATACTAACTCCAGTATAGATATTTCACTCCAATTAACAATGTGATGTTAACGGCAACATAAAGTTACCCTTTAACAATGACTTTTTCGTTAAGATGAATAAAGCATCATCATCATTTGGCATAATGGTTGCTGTCATGCCCTCGATTGTAAAATCAGGTGTGAAATAAAATACCACTTTTTTCGTTGTTTCCCTTACAATGCTTGCTAATATAGCTTCAACATTTGGTACATCTAACGAAATGATATCGAAAATATGCAGAGTATCTTCTTCTTCCTCCATTAGCACAATCGTTTCTATATCTTCCACAAAGAAAATGGCTTCATGAAATACTACTGTGAAATAAAACATTATTAAACTTTCATTATGCGCAACATCTAAAATCATTGAGTTTACATGGCGTTTCTTCGCAAATTTTTCAAGTAATGCAAGATCATTTTCAATAGTAAGCTGCTTTACTTTCACATCCGTATTCTTTTGAATTGAGCTTTTTGCTAAGTCTAAGCTAAACTCACTTTCATTTAGACGTGTAAAGCCAAACTTCGGGTAAAAATCCAATACAGTATCATTCGCAAATAGATACATGAAATCACAGGTATTTTCGTGTTCTTTCATAATATGTTGCATTAATTGCTTAGCCAAACCTTGATTGCGATAATTTTCATCTGTCATTACTGTACCAATCTGAACCCCTTTATACATTTTACCATCAATAATTATTGACATTTTATTAATTGAAGCATTTGAAATAACCTTACCTTCATCAACAAATGAATACGGTATATATTTGTCATTCCAATACCCTTTGTTGTACCAGCCTCGAAAATCTAGTTTGAATGTTTTCATAGCTAAGGCATTAAAACTCTCCTTTAAGCTTTCATTATTCCGATAATCACTTACTAATTCATATTTTTCCATTTAAATTCCCTCCAATTTTTGTTTCAATCATTTTGGTACATTACATGTATTTATGGGAATTATCACCTCCTAAAAACAGCAAAAGACTTTATGAGAATAAACTCATAAAGTCTTTTTATACGCAAAAAATAAAGTTAACCAGCCTAAAGCTAGTGTTTGCCTTTAGTTGGATTACATAAATTTATTTATCTGCTTATATAGATTAGACATTATATCGCTTTTCTTAGTTATCGCAAAAGGGCATCACAAATAAACCTATAATTAAATTATAGAATAGCCCTCCTATTAAATTCATTGGAATTTAATTTGCGATAATAAGTTTTAGCATAAAAGTCTAATCTCCCTTCTGTTTTCGGATTGTACTCATTTTACCTTACATTATCTTTTTTGTAAATTTTTCTAGCTATATGAGGAACATAACATCTTTATTCAATTAACCTATCCTTAATGTGTGACAAAACATTTTAAAAAAACGCTGATAATAATTGATGAAAACTACTTGACGCGTGAGAAGGAATTGTTATAATGATTGATAATGTATGAATATATGAACAATTGCTCATATATTCATACATTATCTTTAAATAGGAAGTGGAGATGAAGAGATGTTAGATGTTATTGTGATTGGTGCTGGGCAAGCTGGATTAAGTATGGGCTATTACTTGCAACAAGGGGGCTATAATTTTGTCATACTTGATGGAGAAAAAAGAATTGGAGACACATGGAGAAATAGGTATGATTCTTTGATTCTATTTACACCTAAATCATATAGTTCACTGCCAGGGATAAAATTACAAGGAGATGAAAATGCATTGCCTACAAAGGATGAAATCGCGGATTATCTAGAAGCATATGCTAACCGTTTTTTGTTACCAGTGAAAATGGAGACAACTGTACATAAAGTACAAAAACTAAAAAATACATTTGAAGTGTCTACTGATAAGGGGATATTTCTTTCTAAGCATGTTATCATCGCATCTGGTGCTTTTCAGAAACCGTCCATTCCTTCAATTTCCAAAAGGCTTTCACAAGAGCTGTATCAAATTCATTCTTCCCAATATCAATCACCTGAGTTGATTCCAGATGGACCTGTTCTTGTGATTGGAGGAGGAAATTCTGGTACGCAAATTGCGTCTGAACTTGCAGAAAATCGTGAAGTAACTATTGCTATTAGCCATCCATTTAGATTTTTACCACTTAATATCATGGGCAAAAGCATTTTTTACTGGTTAGAAAAGATGGGTCTCTTATATGCAGGAACTGATACAAGGCGCGGATCATGGTTTCGAAAACAAAGTGACCCTATTTTTGGCCTTGAATTAAAGCGTCTGATTCGTAAGGAGAAAATTAATATTAAACCAAGAGTCATACAAACACAGGGAAGGGAAATAACTTTTAGCGATCACAGTAAAAGCAATGTGCAAAATATTATTTGGTCAACAGGGTTTGTTCCTGACTACGAATGGATAGACATAGAGGGAATTTTAGATGCAAATGGTTTTCCCCTTCATAGAAGAGGTGTAAGTCCAATACACGGGCTATATTATATTGGATTACCGTGGCAACATCAAAGAGGATCGGCACTGATTTGTGGAGTAGGAAAAGATGCTGCGTTTTTATATTCGGTTCTGAAAAAGATGATTTAAGTTTTGCAATTTCGCCTTAGCGTAATTGATAATTGCTTATTCCCCCTAAGCTACAAAAAATGAGGCTGGGACAAAAGAGAAAAAGTGTTAGATTGACTGATATCGATCTAACACTTTTTTGCTGTAAGCGTTGATGTCCGCTACGGCGGACGCTTTCCGGGGGCGTGGCCTGAGCCTGTAGTCTCAGGCGTCACGCTAATCCCCCAGGATTCGCCGCCTTCGCTACCATCAACTAGTACTCTCTTCTGAATTTTATTTATTCCAAAAGGAAGAACGTCTAAATTTTTCTTCATTTTTAGATAGCAAAAATTTAATAACGACTTTGCTCCTCTTTCTTAAAATTTAAAGTTATGTCCCAGCCTCTGGTTATTAATGATCAGCTTCATTCTCCTTAAGTTCTTCCAGTAACAAGCTGATTGATTTTTAAATTTGCGCAATATAATCGTTCATCCTCGATTCTAAAGGGGCCTTTTCTTCAATCCCTAGCTTTCTAAGAAGTTCTATTGGAAAACCTATCCGGCCAAGTTCACCTTTCTTACAAGACCTGTGCTTTTCAAAATGTGTAACTCACTTTTAAGCTATAGTAACGCTACTTTCTTTCCCGAAATCGTCCAACTTGCGGTCATCTGTAGCATGTTTGGTTTCACTAACTGAACCTCCGACTACACAAACATTTTATTACGTCTTACATCAAAAGACTCCTTAGACGTATTCATCTGCAAGGTTTGCGGATCGCCCGAGCAAGGGAAGCGAAATTTTTTAGTATCCAAATTTTATTTACATGCTAGAAGCTGGCTCAATCATCATTGCGCTACTGCTTGTTTTAACTGCTGCTTGAGTAACTTTCCAACGGCGTTGCGAGGAAGTTGTTCCACAAAAATGACTTCCTTCACTACTTTATAGGCGGCTAATTTTTCCTTACAAAAGTGAATAATTGCGGTTTCAGTCATGGAAGCTTCTGGTTTTATCACGATATAGGCTCTTGGAATCTCTCCCCACTTTTCATCGGGAACACCAATAACGGCTACATCTGCAACACTCGGATGTGCAGCGAGTACTAATTCTAATTCGGCTGAGTAAATGTTCTCGCCGCCACTAATAATCATATCTTTCATTCGATCGACAACGTACAAATAGCCATCATGATCGATATAGCCAACATCCCCTGTAGAATACCATCCATTTTTTAATACTTTATGGGTAGCTTCCGCATTATCAAAGTAACCGACAAAAACTTGTGGGCCGCGTAAGATTATTTCGCCTACCTGTCCAATTGGTAACGCTTGTTCTGTCTTGACATCAATAATTTTCATTTCACCATGCATAACAGATTTGCCCATCGAGTCAAACTTCTCATTATCCATCTGCTCCTTCCACATCGTAACAGCACCTGTATATTCTGTAATGCCGTACACTTGCTGAACAGGAATGCCTAACTGACGAAAACCGAGAATAAGTGGTGCAGGTACGGAAGAAGCGCCACACGTAATATTACGAATAGAAGAGGCATCAACACTTGCTCCTTCATACGTTTTTAATAAGTAGGCAAGCATTGTAGGCACAGTCATCATCGTCGTAATCTTTTCAAGTTCAATCGTTTTCCAAGCAGTAATCGGTTCAAAAGTCTCCATCAGGACCATTGTACAGCCACACAATACATTCGTAATCAGAGGCGCAATCCCCCCAATATGGAAAAATGGCGCCACCATTAAGAAACGGTCATCCTCCCACCAATCAATTGTTTGTGATAAGCCGATACCAGCCCCAAAAAGATTATGATGTGAAATCATCGCTCCCTTTGGTTTACCCGTAGTTCCAGAAGTGTACATGATCAGTGCCACATCATCATTACTTGCCTTGTATTGTGGTTCTTCAGTATCCTCCTCGAAAATCGCTTGTAAGGAAGGGACTGTATGATTGGAATAAACATAATCTAGCGTTAGTTGCTCCTTTAGGGCACTGATTGCCGGCTCAAAGTCCACATCATGAACTATGAATTTCACTTTACTATGCTCCACAATATATTGCAGTTCCGCTACTTGCAAGCGCCAATTCAGGACAACGGTAATCACCCCAATTTTAGCTGCACCCATTAAGACCGTAATAAAGTCTTCATTATTTTTGCATAATACGGCAATACGATCCCCTTTTGAATAGTCCAGATTTGTTAAATAATTTGCAAAGCCATTCGCTCTTGCGTTCATCTGTTTAAATGTCCAACGCTTGTTTTGATGAACGAATGCTTCCTTGTCCCCCATTAAAACAGCACGATTTTGCAACAACTTCCCAATATTGATGTTCATAATTGCCACCCCTAAACAATTTTTTGTCACCATATGTGAATCATTGATACCCGGTGTACTAGATCTCTTAATGCGTATTAGCATCCGTCAGTACGTGTTAAAATCGGTAAATCTTGTATCTCTTTAATTGTTTGCTCTTGGAATAATGTAAATATTTCTTCCCAAACTTGCTCCCACTTTCGTGCCGCACGTCGATTTTCCGCATTCGGCAATGCTGTTAAATCCTCCTTCATTAACTGGTCAATTTGTTCCACAAAATACTGAACCTCTTGTGCTGAACTAGCTGTTAATATGCTAGAAATTAATGTATCAAGCGAAATTTGCTTGCGCATTTTCATGATATCTCGATAAATTTGCGCTAGTAACACGTTGCGCGGTCCTTCCCATAATTCATTTACCAAGCTATCTCTAAACAGTCTAGGAATAGCCGAGAAGTCTTCAATAGCGCCGTGTCCACCAAAAATAGAGATCGCCAAACGTAGCTTATCAACCGCTTCTTTTGACGCAAAGATTTTCTGCAATAAAATTAATTCACGGACAACGTAAGCCTCTGTTGAATGAGGATTTTGTTGTGTTCGATTAAAGGCTTCATAAATGAAAAATGCCGTTCCAACGATGCGTTTTGCTGCATGTTCTAAATCTTCAAGCTGAGCAGCAGCCATAGGGAATTCATCGATTTGTCGATCGAATACCGTTCTAAAGCGCGCATATAACTTGGCCTCACGTGCCGCCCTCATCAAGAAAGCGCCACTTGCAAATCCAATATCCAGTCTTGAACGTGTTAATACAATACGAACTGCCAAAGCTACACCACGATTTTGAGGACCAATGCGATAAGCGATTGCCCCCTGATAATCAATTTCCGCTGAGGGCAATTCTGCAGTCCCTATTTTCCATTTTAAACGATTAATGACATGATGATTTCGCTTCTCTCTCGCCTTATCTCCCTCCAACCATGTTGGCACAACGAAAACCGCAACATCATCTGTATCTTCAATACGCGCAGTCACTACGGAATAATCGGCATGCACAGCGGAACAGAAAAATTTATTGCCAAATAATCGATAATGATGTCCTTCTGGCTTCGCCATTAAAATATTGGCCGGAATATTGGACCCGCCTTGAATTTCTGACATATACTGTGCCCCAATAGCGAAATTCCCATCGATTCCTTCTGTGACATGCTGATAAATATTTTGTATGTCAGCGGGGGCATCATCCAAGAAATGCTCCATTAATGAAACCAGCCCGTCCGTACATGCCAACGGGCAAGTTATGCCTGCCTCACCATTGCCGTGTAAAAAATATCGTTTGACAATGCCTTCATTTTTTATTTGTTGACTTGAGAACAAACCGTAGCCAAAAATCTCCCGTTCCATTTGTTGCATCTCATGTGGCCGTACAATGCGATCAATTCGTTCATTATACGCATTAAAATGCCTGACTTTAGGCTGATTTTCGGGACGTGCATTTTCAGCAGCTATACTGCGCCAATCGGTTGTTAATTTTTGCACAAACGGTTCTAGCCTTGGCAGCATTTCATCCCATGTGCCATCGCAAAATTGTTGTAATACCTGCTGTAAGAATGGGTTATCCAAATCATTCAATTGATCTCTTTCGCGGGTAAATTCTCGAAAACTATATGTTTTTTCTGTAACACGCTCCAAAACAACACCCCATTTACTAAATTTTAAAAATATTTTAACACCATAAACAGACAAAGTAAACACCGTTTATTTTTATGTAGAGATGAATGTTTTCCGCCCTATCCGTCACTTTGCCAGTTCTATCCGCCACTTTCACGATTCTATCCGTCACTTTGCCGGTTCTATCCGCCACCTGCTACCTACAACAAAAAAACGCCCACCGAAGTGAGCGTTGCTTGTCTATTCGTTATTCATTTGTTCCTTTTTCTACATCGTACGTTGTAATCCAGTCGCTATAGCTGCCAGTATACAGTCGTATATTTTCATAGCCTTCATCCGCTAACACAGCATACAAGGGGGAGGCTGTGACACCACTGCCACAGTACACAACCACTTGCTCGTCACGTGCAACCTTCGCACGTAGCTTATCATTTGCTTGTAATGTACCTTCCGACTTCAACTGCTCCCAGTCAAAGTTTTTAGCAGTTGGAATATGCCCTGCTACCTGATCAAGGGGCTCTACTTCCCCACGATAACGAGCTGCGGCACGTGCATCTAACAGTGTCGCTTCAACGTCTCCGTCAACAATGGCTTTCACTGCCTCACGTGGTGCATACAACTGATCCTGCCAATTAAATTCAATGATAGTAGGTGGATATTTCACAATGTCCTTCGTAAATGTAACTTTCTGCTCTAGAGCTGCTACACCGCCGTTGACAATGACAACATTTGGGAAGCCCGCATACGTTAGCATCCACCAAGCGCGCGGTGCAAATGGCGATGCGCCTTGATCATAGACGACAATGTGGTCTTCATATTGTAAACCTAGCCCTTGAAAAACGGACGCTAGCTTGTCCTTACTTGGCATCGGATGACGACCATTACTACTCTCCATATCCGATAAATCCTGCTCTAAGTCCACAAAAATCGCACCAGGAGCATGCCCTTCTTCAAATAAAAGTTTGCCTGTTTCTTTGTTCTGCAAATCAAAGCGTGTATCCACAAAACGGACGCCATCAAGCTGAATTTCCTCAACTGTTTTGAATACTTTTCCCATTCGAATCACCTCATGCGTATTGTAATTGTGCGTAAATTGATTTCCATGATGCTAAACGGCTTTCCTCTTGGAGTACAAGTCGCTCTGTCGCAATTTGTTCTAATGCCTGATGGTAAATATGCAGTCGTAATCGCTCTGCTTCCTCACCAATATAAGTAATTGCCCATGTCATAAGCGAAACCTTTTGGCCATCTAAATAGTTTTGTGCATCTGGCTTTGTTAATGCTTCCAGCGCTTCACTAAGCTTCATTTTTTCATTCTTCTCAAAGAAAGCTTTTTGATTGCGGAAGTGCGACTTCACGCCTGTATATTTCGCTACTTCTGCAAAAGGTCCTTCAAAGTTGAGTAAATCGGGCTCAGAAGAATCAAAGGCTAAAAACGAGAAGCTACGGTTCATTTCTTTTAGCTCACGTACTTCATCTTTAAAACGTAATTGCATCTTCTTGCTGATAAACTGCGATAAACGGAAGTTCGTCACACGCATTTCCTGTGTAAAGTCAAAACGTAAACTTTGCAGTACTTCTTTTAAAGCATGCTCTAATGCTTGCTGTGCTGGCATCGCCGCAAAGGTTGACGGATTGTAGCCTTCCTTAAAGAATTCTGGGTAACGATAGAATACACGTTGTAAGACGTAATACAGTAATTCATCTAATTCCTGCTTCGTTTCACTTGCCATCATGCTTGTATTCAACGCACTAAATTTCGATTTGATGAGCTGTTCGAGTGTTGTCAACTCGGCTAATCGTTCATCCTTACGCTTTAAGTTATCTTCTGTTTGCGCAATTAAATCCCCTAGACGTTGCTCCGTTTTGTCGACTTCTTCTGCAAGTGCCTGCACGGCCAATGCACTCAGTTCATCATGTAAGAATGTATGGAAGTTCTCCTCAAATGGTGGCATGCCTGATGCAAAATCAGCGCCCTCAACCTTTTCCTTCAAGGCCATTAAGCTTGATACGCCATAGAGACGCGGGAAACGAATGCCAAAGCGTTGTAGCTCTGAACGTACATAGCCTTTTACATCTTCCTGTTCTTCTTCTGTTGTCGCCAAATCAATCGCATTGACGATAAAGAACATCTTATCGAGCTCAAAGGCATCTTTCACACGCCCTAACTGGATTAAAAATTCACGGTCAGCTTTCGCAAAGGCATGATTATAGTACGTAATAAATAGAATGGCATCTGCATTCCGAATATATTCAAAGGCAACGCCTGTATGACGTGCATTAATCGAATCTGCTCCTGGCGTATCGACTAATGTCACACCCATACGTGTTAATGGGCTATCATAATAGAAATCGATATTATCGACAAAGCAAGATTTGTTTTCTTGCGCAACAAATTTCTCAAATTCTTCTCGTTCAACACGTAAGACTTTGCCAAGTTCAGCTTTGAATATTGGATAGCCTTCCTTGTAGGCACGAATAAATGATTTATGCACATTTAGACGTTCATCTGACAGCTGCACGGCAAGTCCTTCATCTGCACGATTAAGCGCTTCATCTAATGAAGATATCGATAAACCAATTGCTGCATAAGAGCTCTGAATATCCTCTAACATTTGTTCGGCTGTTTTTAACTGGACATCTGCCGTTTCATGTGGATGCACTGGTGTCACTGGGCGAATTTTATTGATGGCTGCTGTTGTTGGATTTGGCGATACAGGTAAAACCTTTGCCCCCATCAATGCATTTGAGAACGATGATTTCCCCGCACTAAACGCACCGAATAACGCAATGGTGAAATCCTTTTTCTGTAATCGTTCCACTTTATTTTCTAAATAACTTGCCACTTCCGCAAAGCCCTGTACCTCTTTTACTGCATTCGCTGTATGAAGTGCACGTGTAATAACACCATCAATTGGTAGGCTAGTCGCGCTAACGACTTGCTGTATTTCTTCTTCCTGAACAATCGCATCTTTTGGTTTTAACATGGACTCGTCAAATAATCGAATTTCGGCTAATGCCTGTTCAAAAGCTTTTTCCCAGAAAGCAAGCTGGTTATTCGCTTCCTTACGAATTTCATTGCTTGCCTGATGCATGACGCTCGCACTATATTGTTGGTAGCCTTCAATTTCTAACACCGCGTTGATGGCGTCTACTTTATCTTGCATACTAGCCATTTTTAATTTGGAAGGTGCGGCTGTTTCTGTTGCTTGCGTTTCTAAAGTTGTTGCTTGCGCATCTTTCCATTTATCTGTTTCCTGAATATAATAGCGTCTTGTTGCTTCTGCTACACGATTAGCAAAATTCAACACAGCATCTCCAGTTAAGAGAGCACCGATTTGCACTTGTTGTTCAATAAGCGAGAATGGCAAATCAAACACATAGGCATCTATAGCACCCGCGCGCTCTTCACTTAAGGCCCCAACATCCTTTAACGCCTTTTTCATCAGCCCTTTTAAATGGCCTGTTACTTGCGCTTGTACGACTGTTTGATAGCTGTTAAAGGCATCCTCTTTGCGACGATTACGCTCTTCCTCTGTTTTTTTCTTGGCAGAAAATAAGCCACCTACCTTAAAGCCTTCCTGCTTACTTTCTAGATAAAGGCGTAATTTGTCACGTAAATCAGCAGGCATAATGGCTGCATTCGCAAGTAACTCCTTGCGTGCTTCTTCAAACGTTTCATTCCATGCTTCGATTGAGAATAATTCAACCTGACGATTCAGCTTATTGTATTGCTCTAAAATATCCTGATGATTTGCCCAGTCATCGGCACTTAAAACGTCTTCATCTATTGCTACACGATCTTGTCTTTCTTCTATTAAATAATTGTCATGCTCGCTTTGCAATAAACGCAGCGTATTTGTAGCTGTTTGCACAAGCTGATCCTGCCAATCATTCATACTATCCATTACGATTTTCTTGACCGCTTTAAAATCATTATTTGGATGCTCGGGCTCTCGCAAAGACGTGAAAAATACGCCCTTTGGCTCAACGCCCCATGCAGAAAACGAATGATGGACAGTAGCCTTAAACTCCGCAAAGCTTAATTCATTTTCCTTATGCTTATCAATCATATTGACAATTAAATAAACGTTTGGATTGTATTTCATTAATTGTTTCGTAAACTGAAAGTTCAACTCTGATTGAACGTGATTGTAGTCCATTGTATAAAATACAATATCAGCAATATGAAGGGCTGATTCTGTAGACATACGGTGGGCATCATCTGTCGAGTCAACGCCTGGTGTATCCATCACTGTTACACCAACTGGTAATGTCGAAGTGCTATGGCCAATTTCAATCTGCGAAACCAAATCACCATTCTTACTTAGCTCTTTTACCGTTTTAAAATCATACCCTGCTTCAAATTTTATGGGTTTTTCATTGTGCATATAGACAATCGCAAAATCCTCATCCGATTTATGGACCTTTACGATATTAGCACTCGTTGGAATGGGACTTGAAGCCAGTAAATCTTCGCCGGATAATGCATTAATCATGCTCGATTTACCTGCTGAGAAATGGCCAGCAAAGCCAATCACATATTCCTTCTGCTGCAATTTCCGTGCAAAAAGCGAAGTCTTCTCCATACGTTCTGTATCACCGTTATGCTGATAGATTATGTATTGTAACGAAGCTTGCTTTAAAAGCCCCTCAAGTTGTTGATCAAATTCTTTCATAAAAACAGTAACTCCTTTACCCTTTAATTATTCATATTTAGTATTCTACCTTATTCGACATTTAAAGTATAACACTAATTTACTTTAAAAAGCATATATATCAAGGTTTCAGACGCAATATTCGTCTTTCCTTCCATACAAGATAATGCTTAGAAAAGTACAATTTGGCAGGTAAATCTTTAAAATTTGGATGCACAACCAATTAAAAAAGAGTTTCCAACATATTTTAAGTTAATGCATATTTTTGTTCGATAGATTTATTGGCGCATTCAAGACAGATGATCCCCGCCCTTTCAGGACATCACTTCAAGGAACCAATACTTTGTTGTGCTTTTATATAGAGGGAGGAAGTTCAACCTATGGAAAAACAAAAAAGACAGATGAAAATCGTGCGAGAGTTAGTAGAACATCATTGCGAAGATAGAATGCCATGCATGCAACGTATAAGGGTGAGTTCTACATGCGTGGGCCCCCCTCCTCCTTCGCCAGTGATTCCTGCTGAAGGTGGGATTATCCCAACGATCAATAGATATTTTTATATTCTAGGCGAAGATATTGATTTAACAAATGGCGTAACGATTCCTGCAAATTTATTTTTTGGCGATGATGGCAATCAAGTGACTGCATTTATGATTTTCAGCCCAAATGGATACGTTAACCTTTACATTAACGCCGTCATGCAAGAAGGAGGGATTTACACCGTAACGACAGATTCTTTAACATTAAATCCTTATGCTACAACAATTTTTGCTGGTACGCCGATTATAGTGGAGTCCCTTGGGTTCTCAACTGCATAACTTGCAGCCACTCGCATGAAAGGAGGTGAAAAAATGGCACTTTCCATCATCAATATTAATGTAAACGTGACTGGCTCTTCGACCAGATTTTTCAATATATTGCCAACAACTTTAACAGTCGCTGACGGTACTACGATCCCTGTAGCTGCCTTTCTAGATGACAGTGGGGTTGCTGCAGCTGCTTTTCCAATCGTAACGAATGGTTACTACAATTTTTATGTAAATGGTGTCTTACAAGAGGGGGATTCGTATACAATTTCTGCAACCGCGTTAACCTTTAACACAGTTACAGGCACTATTTCTGCTGGAACACCATTGGTTGTAGAGGCTGTAGAATTAGTGACAACAACTTAACGAAGCTACTTCCTAGAAGGTTAGGCTCGGCATAATGGTACGCACAATGAACAACTCTTTAAACACACCAGTCATTGCCTATGATGAAAAATGGACTTTCCATTCACTCGTCACTTGATATCCCGTCGCAAGCATGAATGAGAAAGTTCGTCCAGCCTTCTGTTTCGTCAGTCTTCCCCATAAATGATGACTACAGGGATACTAGACGATCTGAGTGGAAGATTGCCCTCTTTCACTGCCCTTCATAAAAAAAGGATGCCCTAAAAGTCCTAGGCATCCTTTTTTCTTATTTTATATGTGCAGTCGCTTGTTTCATAACATATTTCCCCACTCCAATATAGATAGCCACCGTTACTCCTATAAATACGAATGTCATTGCTGACCGCTCCTTTTCTTCTATATATTTTAGGT
Source organism: Lysinibacillus sp. NPDC048646 (assembly GCF_050272295.1). Taxonomy (NCBI): domain Bacteria; kingdom Bacillati; phylum Bacillota; class Bacilli; order Caryophanales; family Bacillaceae; genus Lysinibacillus; species Lysinibacillus sp. NPDC048646. Next base: position 52,139 of record NZ_JBNNLZ010000019.1, on the reverse strand, counting down.
TAAAGCCTTATTTCACATAAATGCTTTCGCTCTATCTTATTGACTTTGAAAATCATTCTCACTAATATAATATAAATTTCATCCTATTTCGTCAAGACATACTTTCATCTTACCCTTTTAACATGGTAAGATGTAGAAAAGTCGGAAAAAGGATGCGGTAATGATGAGTAATTCGAAGTACTTTCAAACTATTTTAAACGGGACAATCCATGCGTTAAAATCAATCCTACCTATGGACATCCAGGTGAAATCACCAAGTATTATTTCTGAACCCTTTCAGCAGCAACAAATGGGCGTATTAATTGGGCTTATTGGCGATTTAAAGGGCCGTGTTATCATTGATTCCACTCCTGAGATCTTTAGTGGCATCGGTAACACTATGTTTGGTATGCCACTTGAAGGAGAAATGTTAGAATCCTTTACAGGTGAATTTGGGAACATGATCGCGGGTAATTTATGTACGGCTGTCGGACAAGAAAATGTCGAGATTGATATTACACCACCAACTGTGATGGTGGGAAACACGAAATTATATGGGTTTGAAAAAGCCTTTGTACTCCCAGTTATAATTCCAGACGTTGGTGCACTGACGGTTCTATTAACAATTGAAGAAGAACAATAAATAACTAGACGCTTGTGTAGCAAACGATACATCTTATGCCTTGGCATCAAGCGTTTATGAATAAACTTCGACATTCGCACAATTAGGAGGGCAGTCCCAAGTGATACATATCTCACTTGGGACTGTCCTCTTATGTTTGTACAAGCTACTGTTGAATAATCACAATGTTGAGCCTACACTATGAATCGTTGAGCTATGCATTGGGTCACATTACCTATAAAGACAACCTTAACTTTACATAGAAAAAATTTGACATGAATGACTACTAAACTGTCTTTCTACCTACTTTAGGAGCGTTTTCTTTTTATTCCCCCTACATTTCACATTTTTTTCACACATTACCCTAGAATGTGTGATTTTTTTCACATCAAAACGACATAAATTTCTATATGATGACATTAAGAAAGTCACTATGAAGGCGTAGGAGGGAGCAACAATGGCAAATAAAAAGAAGTCAGAAGATAATTTAAAAGGTTCACTCTATGCAGTATTTGGAGTCGGCATCGTTATTATTTTACTTTGGGTGTACTGCTTCAATTTATTTATCGACCGTTTTTAACTGAACGCAGTAAACGCTGTGAAGATTTACAAGTGTTTAGCTGCAACGGGATAAATATTTTATTATAGAAAGAAGGGACAGAGATATATGCACTTACATAAGTATGAGAAATATTGGCTAGTGTTTGGCGTCACTACTTTAGTGGCATTCCTCGTTATACTCGGCATTGGTGCATTCCATCAAGGCTCACATCCGAACAACGGTAAAAAAACATTGGATTACGAGAAAGCAAAAGAAATTGCGCCATTCGATAACCCCGGCGTCCATAAAGTAGAGGGCAAGGATTGGGATTATGAAGTTGTTGTTTTAGCTTCTGCGTTCTATTACAATCCCCCTGTAATCGAAGTTCCGCTTGGAGCAAAAGTGAAATTCATCGGTACAAGTGAAGATGTCATGCACGGCTTTGAGGTTGCAGGTACAAATATTAACATGATGCTTGAGCCTGGCTATATTTCCGAATATGTGACAGAAGTAAATAAAGTAGGCGAGTTTTTAATCGTATGTAATGAGTACTGTGGTACAGGGCATACGATGATGCACTCTATGTTAAAGGTGGTGGATCCAAATGAGTCTGAATAATAATTTGACAAAGGTGGATCGTCGTGATGCGAAGCTCGCGATGGCGCATATTTATGTCGCATTTATCGCATTATTATTAGGTGGTCTTGCAGGTTTATTGCAAGTGTTTGTCCGTTCTGGTCAATTCACGTTACCAGCAGGTATTGGTTATTATCAAGTTTTAACAGTACATGGTATCTTACTCGGTCTTATTTTAACAACGTACTTTATTTTCGGTTTCCAAATTGCCAGTGTAAGTCGTACTTCCGGTACATTCTCAGCTACTCAACGTCGCCTTGGTTGGATTGGTTTCTGGCTAATGACGATTGGTACAGCAGCTGCAGCAACAATGGTTTTACTGAATAAAGCAACCGTTCTATATACTTTCTATGCCCCACTCCAAGCACACTGGATTTTCTATTTAGGCTTAACTTTAGTCGTTGTAGGTTCTTGGGTTGGCGGTGCAGGACAAATTTTACGTTATGCACAATGGCGTAAAGAAAATAAAGGTAGCGGTCAACCGGGTCCACTTCTGTCCTTTATGGTGGTTGTCAACAATTTGATGTGGTTTGTTGCAACACTAGGGGTAGCCGTTTCTGTCCTATTCCAGTTACTACCTTGGTCATTAGGTTTCATCGAGCGTGTTGATGTTGCCTTATCTCGTACATTATTCTGGTATTTCGGGCATGCCCTTGTATACTTCTGGTTACTACCAGCTTATATGGTATGGTATACGATGATTCCAAAGATTATTGGCGGGAAAATTTTCTCTGATTCTCTAGCTAGACTTTCATTCATTCTTTTCTTATTATTCTCTGTACCAGTTGGAATTCATCACCAATTAACAGAACCAGGTATTGATGGTACATGGAAATTCATTCAAGTTGTTTTAACATTTGCGGTTATCGTCCCATCCTTAATGACAGCCTTCTCCATGTTCGCAATGTTTGAATTACGCGGTCGTGAATTAGGTGGTAAAGGTCTGTTCGGTTGGTTCAGAAAATTACCGTGGAAAGATGTACGTTTCTTTGTACCATTTATCGGTATGGTATCCTTTATTCCTGGCGGTGCTGGCGGGATCGTTAATGCTTCTTATCAAATGAACCAATTAATCCATAACACCATTTGGGTAACAGGACATTTCCATTTAACAATCGCTACGGCTGTCGTGTTAACTTACTTCGGTGCGGCTTTCTGGTTAATTCCGCATTTAACAGGTCGTACGCTCACAAAATCATTAAACAATCTAGGTAACTTTGCAGGGATATTATGGGCAGTTGGTATGACAATTATGTCTTCTGCTATGCATATCGCAGGTCTGATCGGTGCACCACGTCGTTCAGATTACTCCGAATACGGTGGCGCCCAACAAGCATATGATTGGATTCCTTATCAAATTGCGCAAGCAGTTGGTGGTACAATTCTGTTCATCGCCATTCTAGTAATCATGTATATCGTTGTAAAACTAGCTTGGTTCGCTCCAAAAGGTGAAGAAGAGTTCCCAGTGAGTGAAGTACATGAGCACAGTGGTCATACACCAGCCATTTTAGAAAACTTCAAACTATGGATCGTTATTTTAGTGGCATTAATTTTATTTGCATACACTATTCCACTAATAGATATTATTTCTAACGCACCACCTGGCTCAAAAGGCTATAAGCTTTGGTAACACATGCATCTTCATTTAAAGAAGCGGCTGGGACAATACTTTAAATTTTAAGAAAGAGGAGCATAGGCGTTATTAAATTTTTGCTATCTAAAATGAAGAAAAATTTAGACGTTCTTCCTTTTGGAATAAAAAAAATTTAGAAGAGAGCACTAGTTGATGGCAGCGAAGGCGACTCCTGTGGGATTAGCGTGACGCCTGAGACTACAGGATCAGGCCACGCCCCCGGAAAGCGTCCGCCGTAGCGGACATCAACGCTTACAGCAAAAAAGTGTTAGATCGACAGCAGTCAATCTAACACTTTTTCTCTTTTGTCAAGCCTCTTTTTCTTTTATAGCTGATACAGTTTCGTATACTTGTCTTGTAAATAGTTTGCAAGATAGTTGCCATTCAAGCCTTCCCCTGTCGCCGCTTGCAGTAGCTCGAAAGGCTTTTTCAGTGCGCCATATTGATGCACTTTATCCGTTAGCCATTCACGAATTGGTAGGAGCTCGCCTTTTGCTAGTAGGTCATCAAAGTTTGGCATATCCTTGTCCATTGCATGCTTCCACTGTGCTGCATAAATCAGACCTAAAGCATATGATGGGAAATAACCAAACATGCCACCTGACCAGTGCATATCTTGTAGGACCCCTTGTGCATCTGTCTCAGGTCGAATACCTAAGTATTCCTCGTATTTATCATTCCACACTTGCGGTAAATCTTTCGCTTGTAAGTCGCCATTGAACAAGTCACGCTCAATCTCATAACGAATCATTATATGCAGAGAATACGTTAACTCGTCCGCTTCAATACGTATAAATGATGGTTCCACCATATTAATGGCGCGCAGGAAATCCGCTAATGCTACATCGCCAAATTGTGTCGGAGAATACTTTTGCAGGCGCTCATAATTATGCGCCCAAAAATTTTCGTTTCGGCCGACAAAGTTTTCATAAAACAATGATTGGGATTCGTGTATACCCATTGATGTACCTTGCGCTAATGGTAAACCGTCTAGCTTTTCATCAATATTTTGTTCATACATGGCATGCCCACACTCATGAATTGTACCAAATATCGCCGAACGGAAATCCGCTTCATCATATTTCGTTGTAATACGGTTATCCCCAAGATTTAAACCAATCATAAATGGATGGACACTTTCGTCTAAGCGGCCAGCCTCAAAGTCATAGCCAAGTTGCGCTAAAATTTCGAGCGACAGTGCGCGCTGTTCCTCACGAGGGAAATGTTTAAATAATGCACTTGTATCTGGTTTGTTTGGTGATGCAGAAATCTTTTGTACAAGGGATACAATCGTTTCACGTAACGCCCCAAAAACACGATCTAAAATTTCTGTCGTCATCTCGGGCTCATATTGATCGAGTAATGTATTGTACGAAGAGCCGTTTTTTATGCCCCAATAACCAATAAATTTCTTTTGCCAAGTAATGATTTTTTCTAGATATGGTAGAAATAGCGCAAAATTATTTTGTGCTTTCGCCTCTTCCCATATCGCTTCCGCTTTTGATTGCAAAATAACGAATTCCTTGTACTCATGCGCTGGAATTTTTTTATTATTGTCGTAGTTTTTACGCACTTCCTCGACTAAACGAAGTGTGACATGATCGAGCTCTTCCTTTTGTGCTTCCAGTACTGAAAGAAGCTCCCCTAATTCTTCACTCGTTTGCATGTCAAATAGTGAGGCTGATAGCGTTCCAATCACTTCTGAACGTTGTGTTAGTCCCTTCTTAGGTGCCCCTGTGCGCATATCCCAATAAATCACACCTAGTGCTTCTTCATAGTGTTTCATTTTCTTCACATAGTCTGTAAATCGTTGAACGGCCATGCCATCATCCTCCTTTTCTCGCTACTAGTTTATCATATTTTCGAAAATTTTGGATATTATGGACTTTTTAAGTATTTAGCCGCCGTTACTGAGCTTCGGGGACCCATCCGAGCGTTAGTGAAGCCTACCTGAGCGTTTCTTCCTCTGACCCGAGCGTTGCTGAGGCTTACCTGAGCGTTTCTTCCCCTGACCCGAGCGTTGGTGGGGTCTACCTGAGCGTTTCTTCCCCTGACCCGAGCGTTGGTGGGGTCTACCTGAGCGTTTCTTCCTCTGACCCGAGCGTTGCTGAGGCTTACCTGAGCGTTTCTTCCCCTGACCCGAGCGATGGTGGGGTCTACCTGAGCGCTTCTTCCTCTGACCCGAGCGTTGCTGAGGCTTACCCGAGCGCTTCTTCCTCTGACCCGAGCGATGGTGGGGTCTACCTGAGTGATCCTTCAACCTACTCGAATGCTTGGATTTTTTTACAAAAAAAATTGCCATGTAGTAATGCTTTTGCTAAATTAAATAATAGTTAGGCGCCCTACTACAATGATATGAGGAGGGTTTTCATGCATCCTAAAACAGTCCCTCGTTAATCCCGAGGTCCTCCATTCATGTGTTTGTGAAAATTTACCTCAAAATTAACTAAGGGAGATGTACGCAAATGAACATGAATGGACCTGTAAAAATTTCTCGAAGTGAAAGACTTCAAACCGTCCAAGAAATTGCTGTAAGATTACAAGAGGTATACAAAGAAAGTATCCTGGCCATTGGCGTCTATGGATCTGTTTCTCGAGGTACAGATGGCCCATTTTCAGACATTGAGATGTTTTGTGTACTTGATGAATCAAGAGAAGATGTAGAATTTAGTTATGAATGGTCAGCGGGACCTTGGAAAGCTGAAGTGAATGTACTTAGTACAGACGTACTTTTGAAAACAGCAGCTACCGTGGAAGATGATTGGCCTTTGACACATGGTCCTTTCTTTTCCCCGCTTAGTTTGTATGATCCTAAGGGCTTTTTTCCAACGCTAAAAAAAGCGGCAGAAACACCAACAAAGGAAGATTTCACGCAGGCAATTAACGGAATTATTGTAGGTGAAATGTATGAATTTATTGGAAAACTGAGGAATGTAAGTTTAAACGGCCCTCATACTTATCTACCCTACTTGGCAATGCAGTTTGCCCAATATGGTGCCATGTTGATTGGCTTACACAATCAAAGGTTTTATTCGACGGGTGCCATGGTTTTGCCTGAATCCTTGAAGCTGCCGAATCGACCGGCAGGATTCGATAATGTAGCCAAATTGGTGATGTCTGGAGAGTTGTCAGAACCGTCAAAAATCGTTTTCGTCTGCGAAAATTTCTGGGATGGCCTTACAGCTTGGGCAGCTGAACATCATTACGTGATTCATTCAGAACGAATTCCTTTTTGATTCATGAAATAAAATGAGACCTCTTCTAGATGGGACTCAGATTTTTGAGAAAGCCCTGCTATTAAGCGGGCTTTCTTTGCTTTTTATTTCCTGTTTATCCTTGAAACTCAAAAAGCTATCAGTCTGTATATAATTTCATTTCAACCTCTCTTTTCAATTAAATTTTAAAAGTTCAACTTTCATCCATAGCTTTTCGAATATCATAATCATTTAGATTGATATCCGGAGCTATTCCTAGTGCCATCTTTGCTAGCTGGCTTCCAATATAGGGGCCCATCGTCAATCCGGACGCACCAAGTCCGTTCGCCGTTATTAGACCATCCCAGCTAGGAACAGCCCCTATCACCGGTAGAAAACCAGGTGTAAAAGGACGAAAACCAACTCTTACCTCCTGAAAAATGCTATTTGCTAAATCAGGTGCCAAATATAACCCTTTATTCAGAATTTCTTGTATTCCTCCTGCTGTGACTCTTGTATCGTAGCCTTCTATTTCATTTTCGTGAGTCGCTCCTATAACAATCTTCTGTTTATCAAAAGAAAGCAGATATTGATCAGATGGTGGCATGACTACAGGCCAAGTGGCTGTGTCTTGTCTATCAGGAACTTGTAGATGCATGATTTGTGCTTTTTGAAAGCTAACTTTAAAGTGAATGCCTAAAGGTTTCAGCAGTTGATTGGCCCATGCACCTGCACAAACAACCACCATGTCAGACGAGTAGCTTGTATCACCGACAATTACGCCTGTAATTCGGTTCGACTGATATTGAAGTCTTGCATCCCCGTTTATCAGGACGGCCCCGTTCCTTTGTGCTGATCGGATCAATGCATCGCGCAGCGCACGACCATCTACTCGGGCAGCACCGCTAATATGAACAGAATGATAATCTTCTGTTAACAAAGGAAAACGCTCATGGGTTTCTTTTTCATTAAGCTGGGTAATTTCACCGATTTCCGGTGCATCCACTTTTCGTAGTTGTGCCCGCTCCCCCATCTTTTTTATTTTCTCCAAATCATCATGAATACTAATTGCACCAACTTGAGCATAGCCTGTTTCTGCTTCGCCCTCGCTTTTTAGCTCTTTAATCAACCCCGGGTAAAAACGCGCGCCGGCCTTAGCCAGCTGGTACCAAGCCTGATTGCGTCGCTGTGATAGCCAAGGGCAAATAATGCCAGCAGCGGCATCCGTAGCCTGTCCTTTATCTTTACGATCTACAATTAGAACATCCGCACCCATCTTGGCTAACTGGTATGCTGTCGATGCCCCAAGAATTCCTGATCCAATAACGATGACTTTCTTCATGTTTACATCCCTTTCCTAAATCACTGTATCCATTATAACGAACACCGCTTCATATAAGAAAATGTTAGTTTTAGTTTGGAGGACTTTTTAAACAGGCATATTTTACTTTTTTCTACTCTCATCTTTGCCAAACATGGCGAACATATATTTACTCTAGTATTGCTGGCATAATCTGTTCCTTAATGAGCGTCCATCTATCGCGGGGATTCATGATGAATGTTGATGCAATTACTATCACTAAATCTTTTTCTGGCATGCAACAAATGACATTGCCGCCATCGCCTAACGCTAAATAAGCAGAAACACCGTCCTCTTCTTTTAACCACCATAGATAGCCGTAGTTATTGGGATTCATCGCAGTTGATTCGCTGATCCATGCTGTCGGAATAATTTGCTGATTATCCCACTGACCGCCGTTCAAATAGAGCAAGCCAAAGCGGGCCATATCACGGGCCGTTAGTGTTAGTCCCCATCCACCAGTGGAATTGCCCTTTGAATCTTCCACCCAACCTTTCACATTTTGCCCAAATAAATCTTCAAAGCCAAATGATTTCATGTCATAATCAGGGATTGTTCTCATGCCAATAGGACTGAATAAATGCTCGTTGGCAAACGCTCTGGCATTTTTGCCTGTACTACGAGTAAGGATGGCTGAAAGCAGATGCGCGCCTGAATTGGAATATTTAAACTCACCAATTTCGCCCTGTTCGCCCAACATGTCTAGGGTGTATTTTACCCAGTCTGCTTGTTGACACAATTTGTCTAATGGCTCATGCCAATCCTCAAATGGATAGGGAGCAGTCATCGTCAGAAGATGGCGTATGGTGATTTCTTGTTTCTGTTTGTCAGTAGCATCGGGAATATATTCGGGGAAAAAATCTAGCACCTTGTGATTTGCCCCACTGATATAGCCTGCATGGATGGCAATACCAATGAGCGCCGACACGAAACTTTTCGTTACAGAAGCCACATGGTACGTGTCATCCGGACCATGTCCATGAAAGTATCTTTCATAAGCAATACAGCCGTTTCTCACCACAATGATACCATTGATATTGCTATACTCAGATTTTATTCTCGCATCAAGTGTTGAAAGCTTTTCAGCGTCCATTTTCACATTTGCAGGGTCTACGGTTTGCCAAATTGTAGTTGGCCAGTAATTTTTTTGCATGATACAGTCCTCCTAAAAGTCATTTTTATTTTTGATAGATTCTTTATCTTGTTGCTGTTTTCTTTACAGGAAAGTACACCTCGGTAATCATATCCTCAGGAGTAGCGGCTTCACTGGGGTCGGTAATATATACTTCATATGGTGATTTCACCAACTCATAGCCTTCATTTTCTATCCATGCCATTAAGTTTGCGTATACCGATGTCAATTCTGGATAGGCCCCCTTGAAAATGGACTTCGCACAAAGGCATCCCGGCAAGTCTCTTGTTCCTTTGACAGCCTCTTTTACTGGAATAGCAAACTCTGTATCATTGCCAGTAGGATTGAACTCCACGTTGTGGTAAAAAGTCATTGGCATACCTAGCATGGTAAGGTTTTCGATGGCAATCTTTTCATAAAGCCTGCTGAAATATTTTCCATAGCCCAAATCAAAGTCATCACTACTCAAGATTTGACGCATGTAAAGGATCGTCATTAGCTGCGTTTCCACAAGCTGTACGTCAAACTTGTCAAGGTAAGACATTATAGGAATGCCCTTCTCTAAATTTTCAATATCCGTGCTCATTTTTTTGAGGGTGTATGCTAACGTATTTAGTTCTCTCTCCATTTCTCTTTTTTTGCGATTAAAGGCAGCGTAAATCTTCTCTTCTGCTAGATCAGCTTCCAATTCCACAAGGGCTTTAATTTCTTCCAGAGAAAAATGATAGGATTTCAAACGATTGATAAAGAGCATTTTTTTTGAGTTACTTGATGGAATAATATCGATATCCGTTTTCAGCATTAATGTCATCAGGCGTAATTAAACCAATTTCAGCATAATAGCGCAGCGTCTTAGTTGATACGCCGCATATCTTTGAGAATTCTCCAATCGATAGCAAGAAGCCACCTCCATGTCCCTATTTTTATAAAATCCTTGTTCCCTTCATTTATACACCTTTCCCTAAGGGCAAAGTCAACTTCAAAAATTTTGTTTAATGTAGGCTTGTATATAATTCCTAGATGCTGTATCCACCATACTATTAAGCGGCATTACATGATGGATTTGTGCAGTAACGACAGGCGAAACCTCGTACGAAACGTAAGCAAGAGAGGCTAGCGTTCGCCAACGCAAACGATATATAGTTTTTACTGACCTCTACGGGGATTCGAAGTTTTTGCGTAAATGCAAAAAGCAGTTCCCTTCAACGTTTTCACGCTAGAAGAGAACTGCTGATCTATATTAATTTTTTTGGGGTTTTCAAGCAAGATATTAAAATGGCTTTCAAGCGTAATTTCTATGGGTTTCGCAATCAAAATTACAGCAAAATCTTATATCAGGCTATATATTTGGGGATAAATATATAGCCAAGTGGCTGAGCAAGCGTGCTATTTATAGTGCCTTGCTCTGCGATTATATATTTTGGCAAATTTTCAATACTTGTTGGACCGCCTCTGCTGAATGATGCAAGGCTGCTTTTTCTTCAGTTGTAAGCTGTAATTCGATGACCGATTCGATGCCATTGCCACCTAGAATTGTCGGTACGCCTAAAAATAATTGGTGATAGCCGTACTCGCCTTCTAACAGGGCTATGGAAGGAATAATTTTCCGTTGGTCTTTCATGATGATTTCCACCATTTGGGCACAGGCCGCAGCTGGTGCATAGTAGGCACTTCCGTTGCCTAACAATCCAACAATTTCGCCGCCACCTTTTCGTGTGCGTTCCACTATTTGCTGTAGTCTTTCTTGAGGAATCAGTTTTTCTAATGGAATGCCACCTGCATAAGAATAGCGAATCAGCGGAACCATTTCATCTCCGTGTCCGCCTAATACGAAACCTGAGACATCCTCCGGTGCAATGTGTAACTCTTGTGCGACAAATGTGTTAAATCGTGCCGTATCCAATACACCGGATTGACCGATGATACGATTTTTCGCAAAACCAGTCTCCTTATAGCAAACATAAGTCATGGCATCTACAGGGTTGCTTAGTACGAGCACAATACTCTGTGGCGCATATCTTTTTATTTGAGCGGATACTTGTTTGATGATTTTCGCGTTCGTTGTCACTAAATCATCTCGACTCATGCCTGGTTTACGGGGAATGCCCGCTGTGATCACAACAATCTTGGCACCCGCTATATCCTCATAATTACTTGTTCCTGTGATCGAGACATTAAACTTTTCAATCGGTCCTGTTTGTAGTAAATCAAGTGCCTTTCCCTTAGTAGGATTTTCTACCTCAGGGATGTCCAATAGCACAACGTCGCCTAACTCTTTTTGTGCTAAAAATAAGCTTAACGTTGCTCCTGTATGACCAGCACCAATCACCGCAATTTTACTTTTTTGAAAAGTCATACCGACTCACCTCGACCTTCATCAGCCGCTGTTTCCGTTGTTTTTTTTGCACGTGCTGGTAACGGTTTTTTCTTTGGGCTCTGTGGTCCATTAATCATCTGAAAGACATCATCATCTGGTCTAGGGATGACATGTGCGCCTAGTAATTCACCGACACGCATGGCTGCCGCCTTACCAGCATCTACAGCTGCCTGTACAGAGCCAACATCTCCTTTAACAACGATTGTCACTATGCCACCATCAACAAATTCCTGTTTCACAATGGTCACATCGGAAGACTTTATCATGGCATCGGCTGCTTCTAACGAGCCGATTAATCCCTTTGTTTCAATCATTCCAATTGCGCTACTCATTTACCTCACCTCGCATAACTTCCGTAGAATCAATAATGCCGATAACGACTGCATCAATGGGCAATGGATTCTCTTTCATAATGTAACGTGATGACCCACCACTTGTTATGAGTACATCATCTCCAACACCAGCCCCTATACGGTCTGCTGCTACAATTTCAGTGCGAATCGGCTGTTGATTGGAATCGATAGGTTGAATGATTAATAATTTTAAGCCATTCAATCCTTCTTCCTTCCTCGTTGCCCATACACTGCCTATGACTCTTCCCATCTGCATGAACTCACCCTCTTTAGGCTAGACTTTTTGCTTTACCCTGTGCTAATCGTTATCGTTTTGTTTAACTCCCGTATCTTGTCATAGGCTAATGCTGTGACGATTGTCTTCTTGGAGACAATAATTTCTTGCGCTTCAATTGCAAGAACTTCTCCTTGCGAAAGTAACTTCTTGTCAAAATGATAGATGGATTTTTCCTCAGCTTGCTTAACGACTGGCTGTACTGCTAGAGGTGTCAAGCTTGCTGTAGATGGTGCGTTGACGATTTCAGCCTTGGCACCTTGTTGAATTAAACCGGCATTTGCTTCATCCGTATCAATATGCATTTCCAAGCGATAGCGCTCCGAAACACGAATGATGACATGCGATAAAATGATGGGTCTTATCCCCTCTACCTTGACCTGCACAGCCTGGCCATCCGTAACTTGAAATCGAGTACTATCCACAGGTGACATATGAATATGGGCCTGTGCAATGATGAGTCCCTCTGCTAGTAACACGCTGCCTTTAGGTCCAATCAGTGTAATGGGACTTGAACCTTTAATATCTCCTGAAGTTCGCAAAGGTGGCTTAACGCCTATTTTCATGGCGTCTGTCCAACTAATCTCTACTTGTGATAATGCACGAGCCGGGCCTAAAATACGCACTCTTTCAATAGAGCCCTTTGGACCTGCAATCACGACTGTTTCCTCTGCGGCAAATTGACCGGGCTGTGAAAGTTCAAATTTAGGTGTCAGTTGATAGTTTTCACCAAATAGTAGTTCCACCTCTGCTTGTGCTAGATGTACATGACGTGCTGACACGCCAATAGGGATTTTGCCATCATGTTGAAGGGAAGGTTGACTTTTTAACACTTGTTGCAACACTTCTTCAACTATTTTTTGCACTAAATTTTCTTGCATCAGACCTCCTCCTTACGTCCATGATTTCATAATTTTGCCTTGCGCATGCTGCTCAATAAAACCAGCATTTGCTTCATCCGTATCAATATGCATCTCTAAACTGAATTCCTCTGACACACGAACAACGACACCACGAAAAGTAACAGGGCGTTCACTAGCCACTTCAACAGCTACCAATTCATTATTTTCGACGTTTAATGCCAAAGCATCTTCTGGCGTCATATGAATATGAGCTTGTGCAATAATGACTCCTTGCATTAACGTAACTTCCTTATCTGCAAAATTGATGTGAATGCTAGCAGAGTTTTCAATATCACCAGATTGTCGTAAAGGGGCTGACAATCCTAATTTCACAGCATCTGTTCGACTTACTTCTACCTGTGTTGCTGCTCTTACTGGTCCTAATACACGTACGTTATGAAGAACACCTTTTGGCCCCACAATGGATACTCGTTCTTTTGCTGCAAATTGGCCTGGTTGCGAAAGATCAAAATCCCATGTTAACGTTGCCTCGGGACCAAAAAGTGCCTGTAAATCTTCTTCACTGACATGTATATGACGAGCTGAAACGGCCACAGGGAATGTCTTTACCTCTGTTATCAAGCTAGTCACCTCTATATCTATTAAACTTCTAACTATTTGTTACACTTCTGATTTTGGCAAGATTAACTCTATTTCGTTGTGTGGACGTGGAATTACATGAACGGATAATAATTCTCCTACCCGACCAGCTGCTGCTGCACCTGCATCAGTCGCTGCTTTCACTGCCCCAACATCACCACGTACTAATACTGTGACAATACCGCCACCAACATGTACCTTCCCTACTAAGTTCACGCTTGCAGCCTTTACCATTGCATCTGCCGCTTCAATTGCTCCTACTAATCCTTTTGTTTCTACCATTCCTAAAGCTGTACTCATTTGTCATTCCTCCAAGTAAATTATTTTTTTTGTAAGACAATTTGTTTTAATACTTCATCCACGATTTGCTGAACCACTGCGGTATCCAAAGATGGTTCTTGTGACAAGCTATTTTCTACTACTGCCGTTTTTTCGAATTCTGGTTTCGGTACTTCTACATCTTTAATGCCATATGCCATGCGCTTAATATTCATTAAATGTCTCGCTGTAATGTTATCGGACGTAATATTGCCTCCGAATGTCCCACAGCCTAATGTGAAGGATGGGGCAAGGCCAGTAGTCCCTCCAACAGCACCGATGGATGATAACGTATTGACGACAATTCGTGAAACAGGCAAATCAATGGCAAACTGCTCAGCTAAGGCTTCGTTTTCCGTATGAATGGCGCAAGAATGTCCACGTCCACCAATATTCAGTAAATCAATCATCACCTGTTTAGCCTCAGTACTTCCCTCTACCGTGTACAATGCAAATATTGGTGAGAGTTTTTCAAGTGAGAATGGAATATTTTTGCCAATCATCGTTTCCAGACCGACAAGTACTTTTGTCTCCTCTGGTACGATGATACCAACCGAATCTGCCAAACAAGCCGCCGATTTCCCGACGATTTGTGGGTTCACTTTCCCAGGAATTGGAGAAATCAACTTCTCCATTTTTAACTTCTCTTCATCACTCAAAATATAAGCATGGTTTTTCTTTAGCTCCATCATTACTTGTTGTGCAATACTGCTATCTACAATAATGGCCTGTTCTGTTGCACAAATCGTGCCATTATCAAATGACTTACTTTGAACAAGCTGACGCACGGCTTTTGGAATATTGGCAGATTTCTCGATGTAGGCTGGCACATTGCCTGGGCCTACGCCATATGCTGGCTTGCCCGAGCTATAGGCTGCTTTCACCAACGCACCGCCACCTGTCGCTAATATTAAATGAATGTTGGGATGCTTTAACAATTGCTGCGTTGCCTCCATGGAAGACATCGTTAAGCATTGCAGTAATCCTTCTGGAGCACCTGCCTTTTCAGCAGCTACTCTACAGACATCTAAAGCTTCCTTCGTACAATCAACGGCGTATGGGTGTGGGCTTAGCACAAGTCCATTTCTTGTTTTCAACGAAATCATCGTTTTAAAGATGGCTGTTGACGTCGGATTTGTCGTTGGAACAATGCCTGCAATAACCCCAAATGGACTAGCAATTTCCGTTACTTTTTTTAGGCGATCGACACCAATAACGCCCACCGTCTTTAAATCTTTTATATCTTCATAAACATCTCTAGAAGCAACTTCATTTTTCATTTTTTTATGATTAGGGATGCCCATTCCTGTTTCTTGAACAGCCATTTTCGCTAATCGATCTGCCTCTTTAAAGGCTGCGTCCGCAACCGCCTTGACAATACTATCTACTTGTTGCTGTGAAAATTGCATATAGGCTGCCTGTGCACGATTGGCACGAGTCACAGCGTCTCTCATTTCTTGAATAGCTAATAAATCTTTATCTAATGTGGCCATTACGCCACCTCCTTTCTAAATCACAGGGTTTCTCGCCAAGTTGTCAATCGCTTCCCTAAAAGCATCTGCTGCGGCTTGGCACGACGATTGACTACCACTTAATAAGCCGCCACCAAAATTGGTTTCAGAAGGTGGGCCGAAGAATACCTTAAGCTCTACATCTGCAGCCTTTAATGCTGCATCTAAGCCAACAACGGCTTCGAGTGGTGGTGCAATTAAATAAGCAATAGCTGTTCCAACTCTGACTTTTGCCTGTTCAGCTAGATACGTTCCGCAGCTCGCTACGGTATGAGCAAACAGGGCATGGTTGTCATTGTGGAGAATCGCTTCAAAATACGTATCAAACTGTATTTTTTGCTGAATTGCCTCTAAACCACTGCGTATTTCATCTGGCGAGCTTCCTGCAATAATGCCAATTACTTCGCCAGATAGCGGGCCCGATGCATGCGCGGCACCTGCATAAAAACTTTTTGCATAGACCACATCGACATCTGCTTTTTTCGTTGCTTCATCAAATGCTACATAGCCAACATCATCAATTGTCAGCGTTACGATGCCAACGCTAGTGTGATTTGCTTTTAAAGCTAATTGCTGTGCTAACTCGCTGTTTACTCTCGGGATTATTTGCATGGCTAATATGTCGGCCATTATTTTTTGAGGATTCATGTCGCAGTCCTCCTAACTTTCTTTTGCCACAAGGCCAACACCACTTGCCTTGTACTGCAATATTTTTTCAACAACCGTTCCTAAATAAGCACCTGCTTCTAATGGCGGAATACCACCTTTATGGATGTTCGATACAACCATACGATCTGCTTCCACTGTGCCAAATCTCGGTTGGTAACATATATAGGCACTCATCGACTCAGCCGAGACAAGACCAGGACGCTCGCCAATTAAATAAACGACAACTTCTGCTTGTAAAAGCTCCCCAATTTCATCCATTAGTGCCACGCGCCCTTTATCAATATAAAACGTAGTCCCTATGTCAATATTTAAATTACGTAAGCTTTGCTGTAGGGCTAAATAAACATCTTGGACGTTTGCTTCGATTGCACTGGCACTTAAGCCATTCGACATGATAATCTGGACTTGTGGATTTTTTCGGCATTTTTCTTGAATCAGTGCCTTTGATTCATCCGATAAACGGCGACCTAAATCGGGTCTTGTAATGTATTCCTCTTTGTCTGTTACGCGCGTTGTCACTTGGAAGACATTTAACTGATTCAATAGATCCTCCGTCACTTCTCCATACACCGCATCCACTGCCGCTGCATGATCGAGTCGAAACTTTAGCCATGTTTTCGTCTTCGGTCGGGTCCCTGCTCTTCCGACTCCAATTCTTGCCGGTGTATGTTTTCTTGCCGCCTGTACACTTTCAGAGATATTATCCTCTTCAAATTGAAATGTGGTGATAGCGGCCGTTCTGTCAGTCGGCTCATCATAGCTTGGCACATACGACGGTTGTTGCCTATGCGATGCATTGTTATAAAGTTTAATCAATGAATCGTTAGGTGCTTCTGGTGTGATTAGCGTTTCATCAGGGCGCCGAGTGTCTGCCGTCTCATAAAATTTAATCAGTGTTTCTTTTGGTTTTTCTATTGGAGTAGCTGTTTCTTTAGGAGAATCAGCTGCCGATTCCCCCTCCATCTTTTCCATGACGAGTTGTGTAATCATTGATACTAACTGTTCATTCAAGTTAATCACCTACCTTTCAAACAAAGATAAATCGCCCGCCCTCGCTGAAAGACGACCATTTTCATAGACACCCATTTTTTCTAGCCAGGCTAAATATGCAGGGGTTGGCTTTTTGCCAAACGTTTGCAGCAATGTGGCTACATCGTGGAAGCTCATCGACTGGTAGTTCAGCATGACATCGTCTCCCATTGCTGCGGCAATGATAAAGTTCACACCAGCCGCTGTCAGTAAAACGCTTAAATCCTCAATATCATTTTGGTCTGCTTTTATATGATTCGTATAACAAATATCGACCCCCATTGGAATGCCATGCATTTTGCCCATAAAATGGTCTTCAAGACCAGCACGAATGACTTGCTTATTGTTGTATAAATACTCAGGGCCGATAAAGCCAACAACCGTGTTGACGATAAACGGGTTAAAATGACGGGCAAATCCATAATTGCGGGATTCTAACGTGACTTGGTCAATGCCCATATGAGCCTCTGCAGAAAGTTCAGAACCTTGCCCCGTTTCAAAGTAAAATAAATTTGGCCCTGTTCCCGTTCCTTGCTTTTTCACAAGTTCCTCTGCTTCTCTTATCATGTCAGCGGAAATACCGAACGAGCGATTGGCTATTTCGGTCCCAGCAATACTTTGAAAAATCATATCTGCTGGTGCCCCCTGCTTAATGGCCTTCATCTGTGTTGTAATATGTGCCAATACACAGTTCTGGGTAGGAATCGACCAGTCATTGATAAACTCTTTTGTTGCGTGCAATACTTTTTTAACACTTTCTACTGAATCATCTACGGGGTTAATACCGATGACGGCATCGCCAATACCATAGGACAAGCCTTCTTTTAATGAGGCAATGATGCCGTCAATATTGTCTGTCGGATGGTTCGGCTGTAATCTGGAGGCAATTGTACCCTTTTGCCCGATAGTACTATTACAGGTCGATAAAATTTCTACTTTATTGGCTGCATGAACAAGGTCTAAATTAGACATGAGCTTCGTCACAGCTGCAATAATTTCCGAATTCATGCCCTTACTTAAACGCTTTAACTCCCGATCCCCTGTATCATTCGACAAGATGTATTCTCGAAGTTGCTCGATGCTCCAGTTTTTAATTTCTCCATATATTTGCTCATTGACGTCTTGTTCAATGATGCGCGTTACCTCATCATTTTCTGGAGGGATTAATGGATTTTCTCTAATGTCTTTTACTAATAACTCACTTATTACGGCCTTCGCTGCAATACGCTGTTGTACAGATTCAGCAGCTATCCCAGCTAGCTGGTCACCTGATTTTTCTTCATTGGCCTTGGCCATGACATCTTTTAATGACTCAAAATTATATTTTTCTCCACCAAACATCATCGATAGTTTCACATTCATCCTCCTTTACTTTGAGTGGAAAGCAAGTGTTTTTACAACAACGGGGACAACACCAGATGGTAGTACCTCCCCTATGTCAATATAATCACCTGTTTCTACTTTGATTTGATCGATGCAAATAATTGGTACAGTTCGATGAAGAGCTTGTATTGTTTGCCCTATGACCTTTGCATAATCTGATTGCATAACTATAATAATTGGCATTTCTTTGGAACTTCTTGACGCTAATTGCTGTAAGATGACCTCACACAATTGATGGACATCTTGGAAATTCAAATAAGGTAATTGACTAAAATATAAGGCAAAGGGTGCACGGTTCTCTTGGATTGAAAAAAGTGTGTCTGCTCTTTCTACGGCTGTTTTCACCACTTGGTCGAATTTTTTTAATGGGGTATCCATATGGCAAGTAATAACGGGCACATTTTTTAATGGCAAAACATCGGCATTCACTTGAATCGTTGCACCACTAATTTCAGTTGTTTGTGTACCTGCCCCGGTCACCGTTGCCCGTGATGTTTCCTCCGGTCTTAACCATAAAAATGATTGCAGCTGCTCATGTTGTAACAGCATTTTCGCTAGTTTTTCACCAATATCATCATACTGGCGTTGTGTACAATCATTTTCATAGATACAAGCAGCGACCCCTCCGGAAAACATAATGGCATCTATCGGTTTATCCCAACTGGGCAAATGCCCCAACAATATTGGATGCTGTTCATCCTTTAATTGCCCACTTAACGTCATTGCTAAAGTTTCCACCATCGCATCAATACACTGAGTAACACGAACATCCCCTGCAACATCACCAACGCTTAATGGATTTGACCATTTTTCCATTAGTCTGTTAAGCGGCGATGAAATCGACTGGACAATACCATGATGAAATTCAATGAGTCGTCCACCGATATGTAGTGTGCATGTGCCAATCACTTCGCCAAATTGCATGACGGCAATATTTGCCGTACCTCCACCAATATCAATATTGGCGATGACTTTGGCAGAATTCTTTGACTGCTGTACAGTACCCGCACCTTTTGCTGCAAGTATCCCTTCTAAATCAGGGCCAGCCGTAGCAACCAAAAAATGTCCCGCAGTATCTGCTATAGCATGAACAACCTCACTGGCATTTTGCTTTGTTGCGGATTCACCTGTGATGATAATAGCTCCGGTTGAAATATCTGCTGGTGCAATATCCGCTAATTTATATTGCTGAAAAATAAACTGTTCAATTTTTCCCATATCAATTACATCTTTATTGATAAAGGGTGTTTTAATAATGGGACTTTGATGTAAAATTGTTTTTTCAATAATTTCTATCCGTGGCACTTGCGTCAGCCCAGCAACATTTTTTAACAACAAACGACTGACAACCATCTTGGTTGTACTCGTGCCAATATCAATGCCTGCACTATAAATTTTCTCTGTCTTCAACTCACTCCACCACCTTCCATCCACTACTGGCTATACATGAGATAAGGACTGTCACAATTTTTCACAAATTGTCGAATTTCTTCGTCCGAATTGAGCTGAATCAGTGGTGCAATAAACTCAATACCTTGCTTTTGCCATGCAGAAGTTTTCACGATAGGCCCATGGGTCATGACCTTTTTTAATAATGTGATTGCTCGTTCTACATCTGCAAGGGGGTCATCAATTTTTGTAAGAACACCGATTTGTATTTTCGGAATGCCTAAGCTAAATTGCGGTGGGAAAACACACCTTGATGATGTAGCATCTTGTAAATAAATCACATGTGTCACTTCGAGTGATGTCGCCATTATATTTCTGTAATACATTGGATTTTCTATATATTCTCCTGGTGTATCGACAATCCAGTCCTCATAAACAAGTGCCTGTGTTTTATGGGCCAGTCCATCCTTCCCCAATAATGCATGCATGAGTGTGGATTTCCCTGCCTGAACTCCGCCTATGATCATTACTCGATTTTTCATATGGCACATCCTAAGACTTTGTTATTTTTGCTGGCGTATAACCTAAGCTTTCCGATAAAAAGCGATTTATCTCTAACATCGCCATTTCCACTTCCGACACACTTCCCACAATAACGAGACTGCCAGTAAAACGATCTAAAAATCCTAATCGTACATTCGCGGCCTTTGTCGCTAAATCACCTGCGATAATGACGGTTTCACTCGGTGTACAAGTCATAATACCTAGCGCCCCCGCTTCTTGAATGCCCAGCTTTTGAAACATATCGGGATCAGGATTGGCTATGAGATGACTCAATGTTAGTTGTTTCCCTGGCACAAACTCCTGAATAAAACGTTTCTTTTCTTCACTCACACATCATCACCCTTTCATCATTTGTTCTTCTTATTCGGATTTTCGATCTGGTAAATATTCGTCTGCTTTAATAATGCCAGCTTGTCGATCCTCTTGTTCTAGCCTTAGGGCTGTTGGAACCGATAGTTTATAAGCAAGATAAATGGCTATGATGCCCGCTAATAGTTTTCCTGTAATAACCGGCAAAATAATCGTTGGCTGGAAATTGGCCGTGAACGATAAATGATCCCCTAGCAGGAATGCCGCACAGACACCAAATGCGATATTAATCACCTTATCTTTCGGAGGCATGTCCCGAATAAGTGTGAACATCGCTAAAATATTGGCAATCGTCGCTAAAATACCCGCACTTCCTACTGAAGATAAACCTAATTTTTTACCAGCCGCTTCAAGCGGAACCGAAGCATATTTTCGAATTAAGTACACCATCGGGAACGCACCCGCTAACATAATTCCGATATACCCTGCTGTTTCTAATGCACGGAATTGATCGATTTCATCTGCCATGATAGGGTCAAAGCCCCACGCCCCGAAAATCTTGGTGAAAATGCCTGTGAAAATTTCCACAATGGAGAACACTAACACTAATTTAATGGCCGCATCCATCACACGCCCAAATAACATAAAGCCTGCAATCATGCCATTTGGAATAAGTTTTAAACCAAGTGCGATTAATACAACAAAGATAAACAATGGCAATAAATTAATTAATATTTGTAACACAGAAATGGCAAAAACATAGGTTGGCGCCTCGGTTGTACTAATCACTTCACGAACTTCTGTATTAAAGAGCACAATCATAACCGAAGAAATAAATGCACCAATCGGAATCGTTAATACACCAGCCATAATGCCTAGTGCCATATATTTATGATCACGCTTGTCCAACATAGCGAGCCCCATTGGAATCGAGAACACAATTGTTGCACCTGACATAAAGCCGACAACTAAGGCCATTACCCAACCTTCATAAGACTCTTTTAAAGCATTGGCTAACTGATACCCCCCCATATCAGAAGCTAAAATTGTTGTTGCTGCAATGGCAGGGTCCGCACCAATCCATTCAAAAATTGGGCTTATAAAATGACTAATAAACCACGTTAAGTAAGGTATTGCAGCCATAATCCCTGCTGCTGGCACAAAAATATGACCAACCGTATGGATTCCATTCATAAACTCTTTACCGATTCCATACTCTGCATCCCGAATTGCTCCGATTGCACCTAAAACGGCACAAATCATAATAATATAAACAATTACCGTTCCTATCATTGCCATCCTACTAACCACCCCTCTTGTTTTTTATCTATATAAAAAAGACGCATTAAAGAAAAAATCTCTTTAAGCGTCTTTGCTTTAACTATTTACTTGTAGGGTATTTATAATCCTCTCGGCAATGCGTACCATTTCTTGTTGAGTTTGCATACTCTCATTACGAATTTTCTTGTAGGCCTCGTCCTCACTGAGATCTTCTGCCTGCATCAACAAGCCCTTTGCCCGTTCAATTATTTTTCGTTTCTCTATTTCGGTTTGAATATGCAGTAATTCTCCGTTTAAACGTTTGAATTTCTCAATTTGGTGAAAAGCAACCTCCAACGCTGGAAGTACATTCTTTTCCGAAAATGGTTTCATGACATAGCCAAGGATATTGTCTTGTTTCATGTAGAGTAATAATTCTTTTTCACTGTAGGCTGATATAAAAAGCACCGGTATACCGAGTTGCTGTTCAATGATTTTACTAGCCTTTAATCCATCCAGCTTCGGCATTTTAATGTCCATTAAGATTAAATGTGGCTTATAGGTAAAGGCCAACTCTATCGCGGTCTCTCCATTATTTGCCTGAGCCACCACCTCATAGCCATTATCTTCTAGCATAAATTTCAAATCAATCGCAATAAGTGATTCATCTTCGACAATCATTACTTTCCTAGTCATTTACGATAAATACCTCCTCACTTACAGGAAACTGAATTTGAGTATGTGTACCTCTTTCACTAGGGATAATTGTAAATGTGCCTGCTAAATCATATTCAACGAGCCTTGTGATAATCTCCATTCCAAACGATGCCTTCACTTCATGCATTCCAACGCCGTTGTCAGAAATATGAAGTGAAATCGTTGATTCGTTGTGAAAAAATTGAATGTCGATCATCCCTTCTTCACGACCAATAAACGCATATTTTAATGCATTCTGTAGTAACTCACACATGATGAGCGCAAGCGACACTGCTTTTTTAGAATGGCAAAATAATTGAATATTTTCGTGATGAAAGGCCAATTGAATGGATGGTGTACCCGCCGTTCCAACCATTTTATGCCCAATCTTTTTAGATAATGCGATAACGTCAACTTTTTCTTCGGCATTATCCTCGTTCTCTAAAATAAGTTCATAGACAGATGAAATGCTATAGATTCGATTTAATGCCTCTTGAAACGCCGTGACATTCGAAGCTGACAATTCGTTGCGCATTTGCAAACGCAATAAGCTCGTTACTGTTTGTAGATTATTTTTCACACGATGGTGAATTTCCCGAATAGCAAATGTTTTCATCGTCAGTTCATTTTCTTTCAGCTTAAGCTCTGTAAGGTCTTGAATGATCAGTAGTGTTACTTTGTCATTTTGATTGCGGATCGGAATTTTTTTTACGATAAAAGATTTACGGTCAAAGGTAATTTCTAAAAAAAATACATCATCACCTTCAGCATAGACCTCTTGTAAAAAAGGTAAGATCTTATCTAACGCAATCTGGTCAAAGGATTCTAATCCTGATAGCTCGGATATAAAACGATAGCCTGCAGGATTCGTATAGATCACTTTGTTGTCATGATTTGTTAGAATAATCGATTCCACTAGCAAATCAGAAACAACTGGAATAGGCTGTAGATTTGGTTCTACAATATGCTCAATTAATGCAAATGGCATATTTTGCAAATCATCTTTTGGTTTTGATAGCGCTTCCACTTGTCTTTCTTGAATTAACACAGCAATTACTTGCTGTTGCTCATTAAAGATAGGAATCACATTTTGTTCAACTGTTAACCCTTCCTGCGTAATTGCTCGTGGAATAGACGATGATTTTTCTCTATTTTTAAAAGCAGAAAAAACAGCTGGCTCAAAACTTTCAAAAACAAATTTACCAATAACGGTTTTTTCATATAAACCATGTTGTTTCTTGGGGTAGGCCTCTGCCACAACAATTGCATGTGGTAAATTTTCCATCATGCAATCTATGAACATATAACAATCTGTCAATTCAGCATAGTACGCTAGCGTCGTTTCCATCTCTATTAACTTCTCTATATCAGTTGCCGATAAGTTTGTATATTTTCGACACAATGATTGAATGTTCGACAGGTTTAAAACCCCCTATCACAAAAATAATCAAGACTTAATTTGATTATTGTAAATTTTCTTGTCATCATTATAAACCTTTTGCAAAATTATTTTCAATAAAAATATTATTTCTTTTACTAAAATAGATGCATTACTAAGGACTATAAAGCTTAAAAGAGAAATATTCAACACTTTTTTAAGCAGTCCGTATATTTTTGAAATATTTTATTATTCTAATATAAAAAAAGTGATTCTGCGAAATTCACAAAATCACTTTTTTCATGTTATTTTATTTCTGGTGTTACAGCTAAAATATTTTCAAATGTTTCACGTTGTTTTGCTTCTTCTTCATTCAGCAAAATATGAATATCTCCGTGGTCATTGGAAGTTCGTATTAAACGCCCCATTCCTTGCTGTAATCGCAGTTGCATGAATGGTAATTCGACCTCTTCAAAGGCATTTTCTGCAAAGGTACGCTTGGCATCAAATAATGGATCGTGTGGTGGGAATGGCAAGTCATAAATAATGACGCGTGTTAGTGCTTCTTCCGGCAAGTCTAACCCTTCCCATAAATGATAGGAACATAATGTTTTGACCGTACCTTCTTGGAAATCGCGGACAATTGCAGATAACTCACGATCCCCTTCAAAAGCTACATACATACGCTCCATAATCGGTAATTGTGCTTTAAAATCTAACATTGCCTGCTTAGATTTAAAGAGAATTAACGTCTTTTCACCATCTTTTAAGAGCTGTTGCACGCGTGCTGTTTTCTCTTTCTGAGATAGTTCATGCAGGTAAATTTTCATCACTTCTTCATAATCAAAAGGCGAAGGAACTGAGAATGATTGGTAATTACGAATTCCTAAACTATAGGCAATGTACGAGAAATCTTTATTCACCGATAATGTTGCAGAAGAAAATACGATTGGTAACTTTTTCGAGAATAGCTTTTCTTCTAAAACTTCGGTAATAAGTCGTGGCATAATAACCAGTGTTTCTTCTCCGTCTGTTTCCTCTAGCCAATCAACCGCGTCCCCTTGCGCAGTGAAAATGCGTAGTGACGCTTCGTATTGCTCTAAATACTCTTCTGCCATATTTAACTCATACTCTGGAATCATATACATTTCTGATTCAAAGACTAATTCTTCTAGTAATACTTCTACATCGGCAATCAGCTGCTTGCCGTATGTTAACAGCGTCGCAGATTTATTGATACGTTTACGCTCTTCTTCCGATGCCACGATATCGTCACGTAGCTGGTCGAAAAATAGTTCATGGTCGTCTTGTAATTTCTCCATGGCATATAATGTACGCTCACGCACACCATCAACCATTAAACGTTCCAATAGCTGGACAATTGTCGTCGCCTGCACCTTATATGTCATTGCTTTTTGGGCAGCATACTCCAATAAATGTCCTTCATCCAGCACCATCATGGATACTTCAGGCAGTAATGCTAGCTGTCCTTCACGTTCACGTGATTCCTTTGTAGCCAAGTGCTCCATTAGGAAATCTTGTGAGCAAATGATGAGATCCGTTGATTTACGGTAATGAGCACGGTGAAGCGTTTGACCACAACGATTTCGTAGATCACAGACCGAGCATTGCATAATGGAATTATAATTTACCTTTTGCCAATCCTCGTCACTGACTGTTGAATAATCACTGCGATCCCCATATGGCTGCACAGCAATCATGGAGCCTTGTGCGTACACACCATCTGGAATGGAAAACGCGATATCGTCAATCCACTCGTCCGTTTCCACCTTTTCTGCTTCTTCAAAACGTTTTAAACACAAATATTGGTCACGTGATTTTGCTAAGCGCACATCGATTTCTAACCCTAGTGTTTTTTGTAATTTATATATATCGCCGCCCTCTTTTACAAGCTGGTCGATTAATGTTTCATCAGCACAGGCAATCAGTGCCGGTTTACCTGTATAACGTGCATAGGATACAGCTGGCAACAAATAAGCGATTGTTTTGCCTGTTCCTACTCCTGCTTCTGCAAATAGCACATTTTTCTCTTTTAAGGCCTGCTCGATTTGATAAGCCATGAAAATTTGTTCATCACGGCATTCAAAGCCCTTCTCCGGTAGTTCATCGTAAAGGACGTCTCCCATCCAGTCACCTAGTGACTCGAAAAATGAGCGATCCTTCGTTAATACAAATGGTAAAGATTTACGCAATTGACGTTCCCCCTCTTACAATCTGCTCCTATTATACGCGACGAAACGGAAGATAAGAAAAAATCTCATCTTCCGTTACTTACATAGTCACTCTTTTTTTGACTTTTGTCCCCAGAATTGATAATAATTCGTTTCGATAAAGCCATTGAATAATTTACGTTTCTTCGTCGTTTGACGACCATATAATTCTTCAAAGTTTTTCATTGAGGACAACATGTACACAGACCAAGTTGGGTAGTTTTTCATGACCTGACCTAAATCGCGAATTACCTGTTCCACAACTTCAACATCACCAATACGCTCTCCATATGGAGGATTACCTATCATGACACCATCTGTTAGCTGTGTCGTAAAATCACGTGCTTGCATTTGCTTGAACGTAATAATGTCGCCAAAGCCTGCTTCTAGTGTATTTTCTTGGGCAATGCTCACCATGCGATGGTCAATGTCTGATCCGATAATTTCAAGTGGTTGGTCATAATTCGCTAAGCTATCCGCCTCATCACGTGCCGCATCCCAAATTTTTGCCTTCATCCATGGCCATTCTTCTGAGATGAATTCACGGTTATAGCCTGGTGCAATATTTTGTCCGAACATGGCTGCTTCTAAGGTAATTGTCCCAGAGCCACAGAACGGATCGACAAAAGGACGATTAGGATTCCATTTTGAAATTTGTACAAGGGCAGCCGCTAACGTTTCTTTCAGCGGTGCTTCGCCCTGTACTTGACGGTAGCCACGTTTATGTAAGCCAGCGCCGGAAGTATCAAGTGTCAGTGTAGCCACATCTTTCAAAATTGAAACTTCAATTTTATAAGTCGCACCGGATTCATCTAAAAAGCCAAGACGTTTATAGTGCTGTTTCATGCGTTCAACAATTGCTTTTTTGGTAATGGCTTGACAATCTGGCACACTAAATAATTTTGATTTTACAGATTTCCCCGATACCGGAAAGGCCGCATCCACTGGTAAATACTTTTCCCAAGGTAGCGCTTTTACACTTTCAAACAATTGCTCGAAAGATGTTGCGGGAAATTGTCCTACAACGATTTTCACACGATCCGCTACGCGCAACCATAAGTTTGTTCGTGCAATAGCCGTCTCATCACCTTCAAAATAGACTTTGCCATTGTCAACAGTCGTTTCATATCCTAATGCCTGTACTTCTTGTGCCACAATTGACTCTAGGCCCATTGCTGAAGTTGCTACTAATTTATAATTTGCCATACATTATTTCCTTCCTTGATGTTCAATTTCCCAAAACTCAATAAATTCAAGTAACTCATGAAGTGGTAATGGTTTACAGTAATAATAGCCTTGAATAATATCACAGTTCATTTTACGTAGTATATCCACTTGTTGTGCTTGTTCTACACCTTCTGCCACAACTTTCATTTTTAAGCGATGTGACATTTGAATAATCGCATCCACGACTGCTTGTTTTTCATCGAGTGAGGATATGTGTTGAATAAAGCTACGATCAATTTTTAAACAATCGAGTGGGAATCGAACTAAATAACTTAATGATGAATAGCCTGTACCAAAATCGTCAATTGAGAGTTTAAAACCGAGCTGTTTTAGACGTACAAGCTTGCTGACCGTTTCAGTCGCACTGTTCATCACGGTACGTTCTGTAACCTCAATTTCAAAATTATTGGCTGGCGTGTTATAGCGTTCTAATATTGCTTGAACGGACTCTAAAAAGTTCCGCTGTTTGAAATGAATGCTCGATATATTAATCGAAATCGGAATTTTAATGCCAAATTGCTGCAATTTTATAACTGCCTCACAGGCCTTTTCGATAATGATTTCACTTAACGGAATGATTAAACCCGTTTCCTCTGCGTATGGAATAAATTCTGCAGGAGAGACAAATCCAAGACGCTCATTATTCCAACGCACCAGTGCTTCTAAGCCTTGAATTTGTTCATTTTCCATCTCAATTTTCGGTTGGAAATATAGCTCGAATGCACGTTCATCTATTGCTCTACGTAACTCTGAATCTAACAATAACACACGCTGTGAATCTGTTTGCAATTCATCAAAATAAAACGAATAGCCATTACGTCCATTCTTTTTTGAATACGTCATCGCTTTATCCGCGCAGCGTATAATCTGTTCGGTGGATTCGCCATCAACCGGGTACATGCTAATACCAATGCTCGTGGAGATAAAAATTTTTTGGCCATTGATGTCCATCGGCTGTTCAATCGTTTGAATAATTTGCTCTGCAAACTTTGCCGCTTCTCGCACATTTTTCACATTTGTTAAGGTAATGATGAACTCATCACCACCGTACCTTGCAATGATATCTTTATTTTTCAGCAATGTTTGCAGACGTGTTGCTACTTCTACTAGAATTGTATCGCCCACTGCATGTCCTAATGTATCATTAATTAGTTTGAATCTGTCCAGGTCAAGAAAGTAGACAGCATGCTGTACTGAATGAGAAATAGTAGAAGTCGATTCTAGCAGACTATCCATTCTCTCAATATAAGCAAATCGATTTGATACATCCGTTAATGAGTCCGTTAACAAACGTTTTTCCAGCTCATTTTCTACTATTTTTCTTTCAGACAAATCTGTGAAAATGCCACAGTAATTTGAAATCTCTCCCTCATCATTGGTGACGCCAACAATGGTTAACCATTCAGGATATACGTCCCCAGTTTTACGGCGATTCCATATTTCACCCTGCCAAATTCCTTCTTGTCGTATCTTTTCCCACATATTTAAATAAAAAGGCAGTTCATGTACACCGGACTGTAATACTGCCGGTGTTTTCCCAATTACTTCATCTCGCTTATAACCAGTAACGAATTCAAACGCGGGATTGACCATCTCTATTTTTTTATGTTTATCTGTAATCATGATGCCTTCAGATACATTTTCGAAGATTTTCGTAATTAAGGCAGTAGGATATTTGGAAATCGAATTTAGCTTATTCAGACTATTCCAATTGTTCACTCCGTTCATGTTTCCGCTCCATCCTATCTCTCTATACTACCCTCATTTTTATAAGAAAAGTGCACGTGCATCCACACACGCGTTGTCAAAAAGTCATGTCCAAGCAACAATTCATCCGCGTGAAAGCGGTACAAGAGCAGCAACGGCTTCAGAGATTTTTTTGTGCGACAACGAAGCATCAAAGGCATAGCCAATATCTTAATTAGCCTGTCCTTAAACGGGTGGTGGAAATACCTAAACAGTGATTATAAGTTTATACTTTCTTAATTAGTTCAAAATAAAAGCTCTCCACCAAATTGGAGAGCGCAGGTTATTCGTAGATAAGCATCAAAAAATTCAGTAAGCCATGTTTTGTTCCCGAGTACTCAAACAGCTTGCGCCTCGTACGACCGGGCAGTAATCATCTATCTACAGAGTGTACTCTGTCCCTCTATCCGTTCAATTCCTTCAAGAGAGCGCCCCTACCATAATTTGGGTTTCTCACTCGTGGGGTTTACCTCGTTCCACCTTGCATGTTTCCAAGCAAGCTCCGTCACTGTGGCACTTTCAGGAAGTTTCAACCATATCCTAAAGACTTAGGTCTTCCTTCCGCCGTCAGCCTTAAGCTGCCTTACCTTATTTTTTCAGTAAGCACGAACACTACGGACATCTCAGTACCGTGTGAGCATGGACTTTCCTCTACGACGTCTAGCGTCGCAGCGATTACTCGAATTTCATGATGATACGAAAGATTATACTAGAGTTTTATGATAAATACAATGTAATTGATAAAAATTATTCGTATAACTTGCTACCAAATACATGTTTTTCTAAATTCGAAAGACGTTTTAAAATATCAAAGTTAGTTGTACCTGCTGTTGATGCTACAGGTTGAGGTTGTCTTTTTGGTGTATTTTCAATTTCTTCTTTAAGTTGTCTATTCTCTTCTCTCAATTGGGCCACTACTTTTTCAAACGTTTCATAATCTTGAATAATTTCATCAAGAAATGAATCGACTTCTTCTACATTGTAGCCTTTAAAGTTTTTCTTAAATTCCTTTTCAAGAATCATTTTTGACGTTAATTTAATGTCCATTCACATCGCCCTTCCTCACACTACATACACGAATTCATTATAGCATATTTCATAACATTATATCGTCTGCAAACATCAATTGTAAGGCTAAACTTGTCGTTTCTTGCGCTTACCCGGGAAATTATTTCTTATTTCCTAATCTATGCAATCTATTTTCCCAAGAAATTTCCCATTTTTGCTTCTGTTCTATTCGCCATTCCTCGGTCTTATTAATCAGTTGTATGCCTTCTTGTGTATAAATAAGGGCCTGCTGGTAATCTTTGATTTGATGTTCATAGATTATTGCTAGTTGTTCGAATGCCTGCAATTTTTTCCGTGGCTCAATAAAATGAAGGGCAGCTACAAATGCATCAATCGCTTCATTATAGTTTTTATTTTTTTTATGCTGCATGGCTAAGTAAAATTGAGCATTTCCCGCTTCGAGTGCATCGAATTGTGTGGTTACCTTTTCTAAAGCCTTTACGCTTTGTGTGCTCTCCTTTAAATCCGCGTACCATTTCCCAATATTCGTATAGGTCTTTGCAGATTCCTCGCTCGCCTCTTCAAATAATAAGTTAGTAGAATGAACATATAGGGTTATGAGCGAAAGTAAGTCCCATTCGTTGTGCAGAAGAACTTTCATAAGCGCATCTGGTACGCCGCTTTTCACAGCGTCTAAGTAAATAATCGGCGCTAAGAAGCCGGGAATGTCACCTACACGTAAAAAACCAAGCTTCTCTTCTTCGACTGATTTTAATTTCAGACGCTCCATATCATTTTTCCATAAACGCTTCGAGCTATGCAGCAAATCAATGTGCCGCTGCGTGCGTAATTTCGGTAATTGTTTTTGATTGAGCGTCCAGCGCGTTTCAAGTTGTGGCCAATCAAAGCTCTTGCCATTATAAGTAATCATGGTCGCTGTTTTTTGCCAGAGCTTGGACTCAAATAACATGGCCGCCTCATGGGCAGGGTCAGCTAGAACATATTGCGTCAACACAAAATCCGCGTCTGTTACTTCTAAAAAGCCTAGCAGAAATATTTGTGTGCCCACACCTCTTAAGCCTGTAGTTTCTGTATCAAAAAACAACACCTTCTCATCCATCTCTAAGGCATAGGGATGGTTAAATTCAGCTGTCTGCCACTTTGCTAACGCGTCAAAAAATGCCTGCAATTGATAATGACCATGCTGATAGGTAAATGGATAATGCACCTGTCGTTTAAATACAATGCCATAGTCATTATCTACACGAGTAAGTCCTGCATTTTCCCACTGCGGCGTATAGTTTGGGATCATTGGCTTGTGAAAAGCTGGTTTTTCCTGCACCTGGGCTGGTTTTTGCGTTTTTTTACCGAGCATTTTTTTCATTTGTAAGATTTTATTTTCGTAAGACATCGACTTCACTCATTTTCTGCCTATAAAATTATTGACACTTGTAGTACGGTTTCCTTTGCCTGTTGCAAGCTATCCTGTGCTTCCGATACAGGAAGACACACCTGCCTTACAAGCACAGTTCTCTATATGATACGTTCTTGTGCTGACAACGATAACCAAAGAATAGCTTGTATATATGTCATCCGATGGGTGTTGAATGGACCCGAAGCAATGTTATCGTGTGTGCCCAAACAAATGTGATTGAACCGTATATAAAATACGTGTAACATGCATATCTTCAATTTCGAATAGGCTGTTTTCTTTACCACAATTATAACCCATCCTCCCTACATATTTCGTGCCAATATGATAAAAAAAAATAAAGAGAAACTCCAATCAGTGGGGGTTTTCTTTATCCCCCACTGATTGGTAGTTGAACCAATCGGGCGTTAACGGTCAGTTAACCGTCTTACTGACCGTTAACGCGGGATAAAATTTAGCAATTAAGAAAGGGAATTGAACTCTAAAAAGAAGACATTTAATAAAAAGACTATTCGCTACATTAAACAGCGATTAGAATAACAAAAAAAATTCGCATTTTACAAAATTTTGATCAAAATGCGAGTTCTTTTTATTATCCATAGATATCATATGTAAAATAGATGGAGTATTATTTCGAAGGTGAAGCTTTAATATTCGCCCAGAATCATATCTAAGAAAAATAATACCTCTTTTAAATACTCACCTTATCTATCTCATTTAAAAACCTCTGAGAAAATGATACAAGCTGTCGAAATATATTTCTTTTTTACAATTATCAATATTTTCAAAAACGATTCAGCCACCTAACATCGATTGAACATCGACACCAGATGGCTGCATAATCCTTTTTAAAGTTGTCTACTTGACAGAGATAAGTCCATTTTTTATCTAAAGATTTATAACCTAACATAGTTTATTTATTGGGAAATGTGATGTCCAATTTGACTGTTTGTGTTCCAGTCATTCCAGTTACTTGAACTTTGACGCTAGATCAGGCTCTTGGACTACCATCTCCTCCTCCAAACATATTCCACCCAAATCCAGTAGTATATGAAAAACTATTTGTAGTTGGAACCCCGCCTTCTAAGCGATTGCTTCGGCTACCCGAGCGGCACTTCACCTACCTGAGCGGTAACTTGAGCTACCCGAGCGGTACTCCATCTTACCTGAGCGATAACTTGAGCTACCCGAGCGGTACTTCACCTTACCTGAGCGATAACTTGAGCTACCCGAGCGGTACTCCACCTTACCTGAGCGATTGCTTGAGCTACCCGAGCGGTACTCCATCCTACCTGAGCGATAACTTGAGCTACCCGAGCGGTACTCCACCTTACCTGAGCGGTAACTTGAGCTACCCGAGCGGTACTCCGCCTTACCTGAGCGATTGCTTGAGCTACCCGAGCGGTACTCCGCCTTACCTGAGCGATAACTTGAGCTACCCGAGCGGTACTCCGCCTTACCTGAGCGATAACTTGAGCTACCCGAGCGGTACTCCACCTTACCTGAGCGGTAACTTGAGCTACCCGAGTGGTACTTCACCTTATCTGAGCGATTGCTTGAGCTACCCTGAGATGAAGCATAAACAACTTTTTCAACGATGGTTCTCTTTATTTTCTTGTGAATAAAGACTATCACAAAAGTACGTCTGATCTGCTTTGTAAGGAGCTATTCTTTTTCACTTGCATCCTCATGGCAGAAAGGATCTTCCCTTCATACCGTCATGTTGCATAGACCATTATTTTTATGATAGCATAGCCATTATGGAATGTACTATAATAGCCATTTTTATATAATTTTACAATCCATATTTTAACCACTAAAATCATCTGGAAGTGAATGGAATGCTAAAAGTGAACCGGGACGATAAAAATCCCATATGGCAGCAATTGCTTGACCAAGCTATTCATCATATTACAACAGGGAAATGGCCTCCTGGCGAGTTGCTGCCCCCATCTCGAGAGCTCGCCTTATTAGTCGGTGTTTCCCGTTCAACAATACAAATAGTTTATGAGGAATTATTCAGTCGTGGCTACACCGTTACAAATTGGCGTGGTGGCACAAGGGTCCGTGAATGGGGATATCAAACCAACTCTTCAGAAGAAATTATTCCGCAAGGACCAACCGCACCAGAATTACCTTTATTAAACGCAGCTGTTGATCAGTTGAACAGTTGGTTTAGAGGCAAAGAAAATCTAAACGTAAAATTCGATTTTAGTCCCCATGAGCCGTATTTGGACGAGCATTTCCGAAAAATTTGGCGACAATCTTTTATACAGGCATCAGCCGAAGCAGATCTGGTCAATTGGGGTTACGGCAACGCCTATGGTTTTATACCACTGCGTGAACAGATTCAACGTTACTTGACATTCGAAAGAGGCGTTCATGTAGATATCGACCAAATTATCTTAACTTCAGGTGCACAGCATAGCATAGATCTCATTGCCCAAGCACTTTTACATGAAGGAGAAACGGTTTCTGTTGAAGATCCTGGATTTCCTGCTGCTTGGATGACCATGAACTATCGGCACATGCATGTCGTTCCTGTGCCTGTGGATGAATACGGCTTACAAGTAGATCGCATTCATCCACAATCCAAACTTACGTTTGTTACGCCTTCACATCAATGCGCAGTTGGCGTCATTATGTCTGAACCACGCAGGCAACAATTGCTACAAAAGTCTGCGCAAGATCAATTTTGGATTGTAGAAGACGATTATGATGGTGAGTTTAGATATCGTGGTGGTCCGCTCCCAACTTTGTTTAGCCAGCAACCTCAAAACACATTATATATGATGAGTTTTTCCAAAATGGTTGCTCCTGGCATACGAATTTCGGCAATCGTTGGTCCAAAAGATGCCATTCGCCAACTTGCCCAAGTACAAGAATTAACCTATCGGCATCTTCCAATTATGGAGCAATTAACGCTTGCTCATTTTATTGAACACGGTCATTTTATGCGCCATATGAGGAGAACAAGAAATGTCTATCGACGCAGACACGAAGCTATGACGAAGGCCATCATTGCAACTGGCCTAGCTGAGCGTTTCAAACTTAGCGGTATTGAAACGGGTTTACATATGTTGCTTGAAGCTGAAGAAGCGTTTGATGAAGAAGCAATGACGAACCTAGCGCTGGAAAAAGGAATCCGTGTTTATCCGCTGAGCAAGTATTGTTTGCAAAGTAATCGTAAAGGATGGGTATTGGGATTTGCTAAAATGGATGAGGCAACAATTGAAGAAGGCATCTTTCGTCTTGCGGAGATACTTTTATAATACGAATCACGCCCATTCTGTTTTAACCCAGCCAACTAAAAAAAAAAAAACGGGGCTGCCCCAAAGTCCTTTAAACAATAATAACCGTTTCCTATATGGTAAAAATAGTATGCCCTGAGTAATCCTAGCATACTATTCTTACTTTTGGGACAGCCCCAATTATCGGCTTGTAGAACTTTGAAATACATGCAGAAGTGTTCAATGAATTTGTTCGTTCATAAAAAAAGCAAAACGATAATCTTTTCTAAATACATGGCATCATCGTTTCGCTCTTAAACAATTTATAGTCACTATTCCTGTATTCATTTTTCCTTCTAACTACTTCGGTTTTGTTTGTTGTACGCCATTCATATGTTGTTTTCTAAGCAATTGACCATTCATCACTAAATGGGCCACTAAACCCGCTACGAGTCCCCAAAATGCCCCTCCGACTCCAAGTAATGTAACATTTGCGGCAGTTGCCAAAAAAGTAATAAGTGCTGTTTCGCGTCCATTAGGATTTGTTAGCGCATTGGCAAGGCTACTGCCAATTGTACCGAGCAATGCTAATCCCGCTAATGTCGCAATGAACGTAGCAGGAAGAATTAAAAACAATGCGGCCAATGTCACCCCAAAAATCCCAACAATAATATAAAAAATACCACAGGCAATACCTGCAATATATCGTTTTGTTGAATCCTCATGTGCGTCTTTCCCGGTACAAATCGCGGCTGTAATCGCGGCTATATTAAAAGCATGAGAGCCAAATGGTGCTGTCAGGAGCGAGCCCAATCCTGTTACAATCAAAATCGGATTCGCGCTCGTTTTAAATCCGTCATTTCGTAACACTAACATTCCTGGCATGTATTGTCCCGTCAAGGTAATAATAAAAAGCGGTAAAGCGACGCCCAATAAGGCATGAAGCGAAAATTCAGGCATAACAAATACTGGAGATGCGATGGCCAATTCGATATTACCAAAATCTACCTTCCCCATACTTACCAAATAAAGCAATCCAATTGCTAAAATTCCTACGATAGCATATCGAGATGTAAATCGTCTTAATAGGATATACGCAGCAAATAGGATAATTACAAGTAAAGGGTCAGCTTTCGCACCACCAAAGGCTGAAATGCCAAACTGCAATAGAATACCTGCCAGTAGCCCAGAAGCGATGCCTGGAGGAATAAGCTGAACAAAACGTTCGAACATTCCTGATAAACCCAGAATGACAAATGCTACAGCAGAAATGATATAAGCGCCAATTGCTTCAGCATAGGGCGTAACTGCCAAAGCTGAAACAAGAAATGCCACACCTGGTGTTGACCAAGCTGTAATAATTGGTTCACGGTATCGGTAACTTAGCCAGATACCAGTTACCCCCACACCAATGGAAATCGACCATATCCATGACGCAGTCATTTCAGGACTTAGACCAGCAACCTTGGCCGCCTGAAACACCAGGATAAAAGTACCCCCGTAGTTGACTAGGACGGATATAAAAGCAGCTATAGTGGGCGATAGTAAATCACGACCACGCAGTGAAACTGATGTTGTGTTCATACGCATTTCCTACCTCTCTGCTAATCAACCTGCACCACATTTTCATTCCAGTAATATTCATCTGGTAAATAACGTTGACCAAATACACTTGTCCCTACTCTTATAATAGTAGCGCCTTCTTCAATGGCAGCTTCGAAATCTCCAGACATCCCCATCGAGAGAATGTCCATTTCTACACGCGGAAAATTTTTCGCTATTATTTGTGTTTGAATTTGTTTTAATAATCGGAAGCAATATCTGGTTTCGTCATTTGTGGCATTCAGTTTCCCTATCGTCATTAGTCCTTTGATATGCAACGTGTCGAATTGAGACAATTGTTCAACTAATTCCAGAGCTGATTCCGGTGAGACGCCAAATTTACTGGCTTCACGAGATGTATTGATTTGCACTAAAATATCCATCGTCTTGTTCTCTTTGACAAGCTGTTGATGAAGCGCCTGCCCTAATTTCAAGCGATCCACAGAATGAATGAGTGTAACATGTTTTACAACGTACTTCACTTTGTTCGTTTGCAGATGTCCGATAAAGTGCCATTCCACTTGGTTATATTGCTGCATAAGTGGAAATTTGTCCCGAAGTTCTTGGGCTTTATTTTCACCAAATAAAGTTTCACCCGCTTCAATAGCCATTGTTAATTTTTCAAGTGCTACCGTTTTTGTCGCCAACAGCAATTTCACCTCTTCTTTTTTGCGCCCTGAAGCTTGGCAAGCCAATGCCATCTGCTTCCTCACAGTTGAGAGGTTTTCTTCAACTAAATAGACCATATGATGCCCCCTTTTAATTCGTTGTCAGTTTTATGAATGAACGCTCTAAGCATAACGAATTAAGGATTGAGAAAAAACATCCAAAATAACAATTTCCAGCAGTCCATATTCAACCTTATACAGTTATCATGGACAATCCACTTACTAGAAAACTTTATTTCTCACACCATTGATCGCTTTGCATAAGGGCTCCTCCTGCTGTTCGTTGCTAATAAATGATCTATTTTGCTATGAGCATTAGAAAGGTGACTTTTTCTATTTCTACTATTTAGTTTCTGTTTTAGAATCCACAAAAGCCACTGTCCCTGTGTGACCAGAGTTAGTGGCTTTTAAATAGAAGAGGTTGATCATTCATACCAAATTCTGTGCTTATTCATCTCCATCTTTTTCCGACAGGCATCCTCCACATCAATTTCCAATCGATTGGCGAGATCTAATACATTGAAAATAACATCGTATATCTCCAAGCCTATGTTTTCCTTTGCCAATCGGACTTTTTCCTCTGTTGGATTAAAAGAAATGCTTAAAATTTCTTTGGCCAGTTCGCCAACCTCAGTCACTAAATACAATGTTCTAGTGTGCGTTGTATTAACATGGAATCCTTTTTCTTCACTAAACTGTTTGACATATTTTTGCATGCTTGAAATATCCATACATTACTCCTCAACTTGCTTTCTAATATCATAGAGAATTGATGTTTAATAGCTAAGTCACCGCTTGATCAACTGCAACCCCAAAGACACACCTGCATAAGTACGTGAAATGGAGGGCTTCAATGAACCGTACAACATTGCAATCGAGCGTTGATTTCAGCCATTATTTGCTTGTTCATGACGATTACAACCGTATTTCTATGTTGATACACTCGAACGTCTACTTGTTCCGCAACACACCAAGCGTCACATAATCGGTATGCGCCAACTCCCTTTTTGGCTGTAAATTAACACAGACATTCCTCACCGTAGATATAAAAGTGTGATATCTGTAGCTGTATCACATTTTTAGGAAAGTTCAGGTTTGAACATTCGCCCTTCTTCGATCGAATTTTCCTTCGCAGTAATATGTTGTGGATCAATGCGATAAACTTGCACTGGACCACCGAAAACTGCTGATCGATATTTGTCTACGTGTTGCTGGGATAACGGACGATTATAATAACCAGGCACATACTTATTCATCATTTCTTGCAGCATATGTGTAGCCTCATCCAGATCGACGATGGGTTGAGCCTTACCAAAAACCATGACACTCATATATGCGGTATCCGTCTTCGCTGGTACTGGATTCGTAATCGTTCCATACTCTTCACAAACCGTAAAACAGACCTCCGGATTCTCATCCATCACTTGATTTCGTCTCCCGCCAGAGGCTCCATGAAAATACAGCATCCCATTGGTCCAAACAAAATTAAGCGGCACAACATATGGCAGATGACCATCAACCATGCCAAGATGGCCAATTCGCGCTTGCTGCAAAAATGAATCTACTTTGCTCTGGTCCAACACTTCTCTTACCTTGTAACGTACCTCAACCATTGTTATCACTCCTATATGTAGTATTATGCAAGCTTATCAACCATTGGATTGAATATAAATGTCCATAACTACAGAACTGAGGCAATCCATAACTTCTATTAAGCAACGCTTCTCTACGATGCGAATTAATTTTGTGTTCGCATAAAGCACTAACATTTGGCCTTTTTGAAGTTTGTTGCCCCTAATTTTCGATGTTTTTTATCATAATATCTGTAAAAAATGGTATAGTTTAAGCATTAAACACAGATTACAAGGAAGGTGTGATTAATCAGTGGTTTTTCGTTCAAAAGGAGACATTTTTCTTTTAACACTTATATTTTTAGTGGTTGTAATAATGGGTACTATACCACTGCTTCCCATTTATAAGGAAGCATCATTATCAATTATAATTTCTATATTCGCTATCTTTATTATGTCATTAGGTTTTATAGTGTGGTACGGAACTTCTATTAGCTATGTTTTCTGTGAAGATTATCTATTAATTAAAGGAGGACCATTCAAAAGTAAAATTCCGTATCAAAACATAACAAAGATTGCTACAACGACAGATGGATTCACTGGTTATCGAATTTCTCCGTCTGATAAGGGACTGGTATTATTTTTGAAATCAGAAACCCTCGATCGTATAAAAATTTTACCAAATGATAAAATAAAGTTCATTACCGAGTTAAGAAAACGATGTCCTACTATACAGATACAAAAATCCGAGTAAATGGTGCAAAACAAATTTGATCCTAACAAGGGTCTTTTTTATGCGCTCCTCACCCTAAGGGTTTTTTTCATTGTTGTCCTCGTTTTCAATCCTTTTCCACACGTCTCCATTACTCTAAGTAATGTTTTTTGTGTGAAGTACCATAATATCAACAAACTCAGAAGGCTTTCCATATGAGATACTTTTGCCATACAAAGGCAATTGAAATAGATTTATTAACCAAGTTAATTTACAATATGTAGTATCTATAAGGTTATAGTATTTCTATATTTTAATAGTTATGTTTGTACTTCATCTAAGTGATGTATTTAATTATTAGCATATTAGGGATGGGCGTTATTCTTATAATTCTATCTCATGCTGCTAAGACTCCTTTTATCCAATATTCCCAAAGAAATAGTTTCTTGCTTATTCATAGAAATGGAGGTTACATATTTTGAAACTAGAAAGGCTTTTATCCATCATTATTCTACTGCTGAACCGTCGTATGGTGCAGGCTAAGGAGTTGGCGGAGCGGTTTGAGGTATCCATTCGGACGATATACCGAGATATTGACGCAATTAATGCAGCCGGCATCCCAATCGTCACCTATCAAGGAACAAATGGTGGCATTGGTTTGTCAGAAGGTTACCGCTTGGATCGAAATATACTAACAAATGACGAGCTTGCTGCTATCGTTACCGCCCTCCGCAGTATCTCCACTTCATATGATAAAGAGCAACACCAACGACTAGTAGAAAAAATAAATAGTGTCGTACTGCCAGCACATGAAGAAGAATTTCAACATAAGACAAATCGCGTACTCATCGATTACTCTCCTTGGGGTGGTGGTAAATATCTCCGTCCGAAACTACAACTATTAGACGAATCATTAGATAGCTGTGTATTAGTTAACTTCACCTATTCGAATGCAGAAGGCGAAATTTCCCAGCGAATAGTAGAGCCACATAAGCTCATTTTCAAAGGAAGGCAATGGTATTTACAAGCTTATTGTTTAGAGAAAGAAGAGTTCCGCCTTTTTAAACTAAAAAGAATGAAAGGGCTCGCGATAGATCATGAAAGAACCTTCATTCGTCGAAATCCCGCTACTCAGGAGCATATCGAAGACAAGGAGAAATTCAAGCCATCCAATGTACCAGAAGTTGTCTTTCGATTCCAAGATGAAGCTCGTCATTTAGCAGAAGAATGGTTCGGCATTGAAGAACTTTTGCCAGTTGATGATGGAAGTTGGCTAGTAAAAAAGGCATATCCAGAAAATGAATGGCTCTATGGTTTCATTCTTAGCTTAGGACATCATGTAGAGGTGCTTGAGCCCCCACATTTACGGGAAATCATTGCTAGTCGTGCGGTAAAAATAGCAAAAATTTATAAAAATGACAAAGCAACTTGACAGTCAGTTGTCAGGTTTATTGTTTTATACTGGTTTCATTCTATAATAAGGAGAATGATTAAGGATGAAACAAAACGAACAAAAAAGTATGACTGAATGGAAGCAAGTATCGTCTGAAGAAATAATTACTACAAAACGAATTGAACCTACCCGAATTGAGGAATTACCCTCCTTCACGTTAGCTGGAATTAGTACCGTTACAACAAATGAAACCGAATTTAGTAAAGACGGCAAAATTGGTAAGTTATTTGAACAGTTCCATGCTCAAAATATTAGTAAGAAGCTAGGTGTTAATCTACAAGAAGATGGTCATTATAGCTGTTACTTCAACTACGAACAGGGAGATGCGGGACTTTATGAAATAATGGTCAGCGTACATGTACAGGAAGCATCAAAGCTTCCAAACTTAGATATGATAAATACATTTACTGTTCCTGCTGCAAAATATGCTGTATTCGTCACAGAACGTGGCCCAATTATAGAGATGGTGCAGTGTGCTTGGGCTGATATTTGGCAATGGTCACAGCAGCCAGGCAATAACCGAGCATTCACAGGTGATTTTGAATATTATAGTAAGGATATTAATCCAGAGGACGGACAAGCAGAAATTTATATTTCGATAAAATAGCTTTCATGTTGTACCAGACAACTTTTTTAGAAATTTATTAATCGCTGAATCTGTACGATGGAATACCTAGAAATAATTGTTGACTAGTTTGTTATTCTAAAAAAGGAATGATCAATATGAGTGCAATTGAAAATACTAAGGTGGAGGAAGTATTCGAACAGTATCCTGAACATATTCAGTCGAGACTATTAATTCTTCGTCAGTTAATTTTGGATACGGCAATAGAGATTGAAGGCGTTAATCATGTGGACGAAACGCTAAAATGGGGAGAGCCTAGTTATATCACAAAAAAAGGCAGTACAATTAGAATAGGCTGGAAACAGTCAAGCCCAGATCAATACGCCATGTATTTTAACTGTAATACAAAGCTAGTTGATACGTTTAAAGAGGTTTATAGAGATTTATTCAACTATGAAGGTAATCGAGCGATTGTATTTGCTAAGAATGATGAAATACCAGTAGATGAATTAAAACAGTGCATTGCATTGGCACTCACTTATCATACCCGAAAACATCTACCAATGCTTGGGATATAATAAATAGACGTTAAAACTTTTTTATAAGATCATCTATTTCGGTGAAATATAGTAATGTCTATATTTTTTTAGCTAGACAATCAGAACCACCAGTATAACTGGTGGTTTGCTCTGCGCGTGAAACGCTGGGGTACTGGCCCATGTCTAAAGACATTCTGAAAGGTCCGCCAACCGCACTCCGTTTCCACACAAACCGCTAAAGCGGCTTACTTATTTTTTCTTTCTCTTGATTTCTTCTCCTGTGAACGGGTCAATGAATTCTTTCATTGTCATCTGATCATGTAGGATATCTTCTTGTAATTGGTTCTTGATATACTCTTGAATCATTTTTCGATTTCGACCGACTGTATCCACATAATATCCTCTACACCAAAATTGTCGATTTCCATATCGATACTTTAAATTGGCATGTCGGTCGAAAATCATTAAGCTACTCTTCCCTTTTATATAGCCCATGAACGAAGATACACTTAGTTTCGGCGGTATACTCACCAACATATGTATATGATCTGGACATGCTGTTGCTTCAATAATTTCTACACCTTTTCTTTCACACAACTGACGTAGAATTCTTCCTACATCCGCCTTGATTTGACCATAAATAACTTGTCTTCTATATTTCGGTGCGAAGACGATGTGATACTTACAATTCCATGTTGTATGTGCTAAACTTTTATTATCCATTTTTGGAGGCTCCTTTCGTACGAAGTCGGTTGACCAGACCTGACTTTATTGTACGATTGGAGTTTTTTTATTGTCCATAGCTAAAAGCTTACCGGAACCCCCTGCACAGCAGGGGGTTTTCAAAGCATACAAAAAGGAGTGAGCTGTATCTTAGCTCACTCTCTACTTGTATTAATGCCTTGTTTTTATAGCAAACTATTCTTTTGATACAAATTCTTAGCGTCTCAGCAAATCTTGGTGTAAACCTGATTCCATGACGTTCCCTTGGTTCTTCTAAGAATCAATTTCTTCTAGCTTATAGCCTTCCCATTCAAAACCTTCTAAGACTGCCCTTAAAGTATATTGTACGAAAGTTTCCACTATTATAAAACGGTATATTTATAAATACTTTGTCATCAATTACCACTCTCTGCCTCGATTGGTTTTCCAGTCGTACGGCAAAATCTCTTTCAATAAAACAAGCGTGTCATTTTCAACCTCTACAACAGCTTCTAAATTTTCTTTTGAAAGCTGACTGATCAACTCACGGCACCGTCCACATGGTGGAACAGCATTTCCTTCCGAGTCAACTGCTACAAAAGCTTTTATTTGGTATTCGCCATTTTTCAACATGTCTGCAACCGCTGCATGCTCTGCACAAAAACCCATGGAACAAGCTGTATCTATGCTAATCCCTGTATAGAAATTACCATCTACGGTTTCAATGGCTGCACCAACACTTCCGTACTGAACAAAATCATTTAATTCTGTAGGTGAAGTAACTGCAGCTGCTATCTTTTTTAATTCTTTATGATTCATAAGCGTTAACCTCCTTTTCAAGAAACATGAAATCGATTGGGTAAAAATAATTAAGGCACTGATTTAAACGCTCACTCCGCTGCATTCTTCAAAAAGTTCAATAATCAATCATTACTTTTTTGCACTTTTTCCTAAAACAATTTCTGCTATTTTATTTGCATATATTGTAGGTTCTGATTCTTCATAATTACTGAGTACCACGATAGTCAATCGTTCCCCTGGGAAATGGATAAATTGCGATTGATATGCAGCCCAACCTCCTGAATGTTCTAAGTAATGACTAT
This sequence comes from Lysinibacillus sp. NPDC048646, assembly GCF_050272295.1. Lineage (NCBI taxonomy): Bacteria > Bacillati > Bacillota > Bacilli > Caryophanales > Bacillaceae > Lysinibacillus > Lysinibacillus sp. NPDC048646. The sequence goes on along the minus strand of NZ_JBNNLZ010000019.1, from coordinate 8,241 downwards.
CAAAATCTTCACCAATAGACAAGCCAAAAGCATAGTCTTCATTATCAATAATGTTCTCCCCAGTTGGAGTAGTTTTTGGACCTATCTCTCCCATTTTTTTCACAAGCTCTTTCCCACCTACAGTACCTGTAACGAAGTTCTGTCCCCATTTTACTAAGTCCTCAACTGTTGTATGGACCGCTCCATCTCCGGTATGTTCCCAAGGACTTTCATATATTCCATATGCACCTTGCTCCATCTTCGAGTAACCACGAGCAACTGGAATATTGGTAGGATAACTATCCACGATTGTTGTGTCATTCATTTTTAAAGGTTCAAAAATACGTTCCTTCGAAAATTCGCGAAGAGATTTTCCACTCACTTTTTCAACTACTAAAGATAATAAAAAATACCCTGTGTTACTATACTCAAATTTTGTTCCGACTGGAAAATCTGCCATTTGATGATTTTCAAGATGTTCTAGAGATTGTTCAGCAGTTAATTTTTCCTTATCTGAAAACCCTTCTTTTTCAGCTAATTCCATATAATCCACTAAACCACCCGTATGATGAATTAAATGTCTTAAAGTCACAGGTTCAGCATATGCACCTAAGGAAGGTACATACTTTACTATTGAATCGTCTAGACTCAGCTTCCCCTCTTGTTCTAATAACAAAATGGCAAATGCTGTGAATTGTTTAGAGACTGAAGCAATATTAAAAATCGTTTTTGTCGTAATCGGCAGGTTTTCCTCTATCGATTCCAAACCAACCGCCCCTTTATAAGTTGCGCCATCGTCGAAGCTCGCAATATAAGCATAACCGGGTTGATCTAGCGATATTTTATTAAATAATTGTTTAATCGCAGCATCCGTTGTTGGATTGTATGTACTATTTTCAGTACCTTTTGGCTGTTGATTCTCATTTTTCGTTGAATTAGAAGAAGAGTGACTTTGTTCAGAATTTTGAACAATCGGCGTTGAATTTGTATCCTCCTGCGTTTTTTTGTCTGCAGAAGGAGAACATGCTGATAAAATTAACGAAGACCCCAACATAAGCGACACGGTAGATGTAAAAATACTTTTTTGGTTCAAAGTGAAAAACTCCCTTTTCAAAATATTATTAATCATTATCCAATTCCACTCTAAAAATAATTGGCTCACCAAACAAAATTAACCAGACGGTCAAATAAATTTTACCTAAAAATGACCAATCGGTCAAGTTCTTTGAATGAACTGGATTGATCGCTAAAGTGAAAACGATGTTGAAGTTCGTCATCTTGTTGTTGATGAAAAGTAATACATATATCCATTAACAGCTACTTTCAGCTACGATAAACCTTGCCATAATACATTTCTTGTTTCATTACACCGAAGGAATTTTCCATTGATTTAAGGCTGCAATAGACTTTTCTTCCATTCATCTCCAAAAGCTGAATATAATTCTCTAATATGCAGACGACTTTCTTTAAAAGTTAGAAATTCAATAGACTTAGGTTTAACGATAAAACCTCCCCAATTTTCGGGTTTTGGTATTTGCATTTCTCCGATATTCCTTTTAGCTTCCTCAAACTGTTTATTTAAATCTTGTTCTGATAAAAGAGGCTGACTCTGTTTACAACTTAATGTGGTTATTTGTGCATCTCTTGGCCTCATTTTCCAGTATTTTTCTGAAATAGTGGATGGAATTTGTGTTGCAAATCCATTAACCCTTACTTGATAACCGATTGCTTCCCACCAGAAAGTTAACCCTACCTTTGGATTTCGCTGGATATCCCTCCCTTTTTGAGAATCAAGATTTGTACAAAAAATAAATCCACTGTCATCAACAGCTTTTAAATCTACAAAGCGACCAGATGGAAAGCCATGCTCGTCAATCGTAGTAACACATACTGCACTGGGATGCTTTAATGTCGAATTACTTTTTGCTTTATCCCAACATGATTTAAACTTAATAATTGGATTACTCATCTTTTTCACCTCTAATGATTTAAATAAAAGTTTTACTAAAAGATTTTTATTCTATCACTTGTTGCATCCCAACTTTTCTTAGCTATTAGTGATTAATCATTTAGTAGATAAAACATAGATAATGTGCAGCTTTCCAAGTCTTCCAACTGCACATTATCCATAATCTCCTTCGCAATCAATCGACTAATAACAGGAGATAACGTGATTGCAGAATGCATAACTGCTAAATAAAGTCCCTTTACCTGATCATGAAAACCGACAATGGGGTAACCGTCTTTAGGCATAGTCCTCATGCCTACTTTCTAACTCTAAATGTTCCCCTTCTTCCAAATCGTTTCGAAGGGACGTCAAGGACATTCAGAGACATTTTTTAACTACGGTAGACAGCTGGACGCTCAGTTACCTGCGCGTTTACCCCATCAGTCTCGACTTGCTCAGTTTATCCGAGAAACAGCTGCTAATCCGTAAATTAAGCGCTGAGCTTTCTTCCATTGGTTTCCGTACAAGTTACTGGACGTAAGCCGCCTGGTCGATATTTCATCTTTGATCACAGACCTAGTCACACAAAAAAATTACAAGAACTTAACAAATATTATTCCAATAATAGTCAATACTAGAGCAGCAATTCTTCTACTATCAATTTTCCTTTTTTGTAAATTAAATATGCCAAACTGATCGATTATTACAGCCATAAACATTTGTCCCAATAGAAAAATCATAGTAGTTAGAACCGATCCAAGTACAGGTAATAAGACCATGTTCCCTGTTACAATAAATATACCAAATATACCTGCCATATATACCCAAATAGGAATACGATTTTTTTGAGTGTCATACAAAGGAATCTCTAAGCGACGTTTAGTAATCAAAATCAAAATTAGCAAGATAATCGCACCAACAAAAAAAGAAATAAAAGTAGCTCCTAAAAGAGAGCCCGTTGCAACGCGAAGTTCTCCATTAATAGCGGTTTGCAAGGGTGGTAAAAATCCAGCTAAAACCCCTAGAATTATCCAAGTGATTTTACTATCCTTTTTCTCTTCTGACGACGCAGTTAAATCTCTTTTCTTTTTAGATTGAACCAATGAAATAGCTAAAATCATAATGATAGTCCCGATTATTCTAGTAGTACTAATAGGATTAGCTGGTACACCAAACCACTCAAAGTGATCGATTAAAATTCCTACAATCATTTGCCCAGTTACAGTTATTATTGTTGTAACTGAAGCACCTAGTTTTAAAAAAAGAATGACATTAGCCACATGAAAGCCAATACCAGCTATTGCTCCACCGATAAAAACATACAATGGATATGAAAAATCAATCCCAACACTGATTCCTGCAGAATCTACTATTAAATTAATAATGAGTAGTATCACTGTTCCCAAAGAAAATGCGATGAACGAAGCTGTTAAAGGTGTTTTTGAATAAGAACCTAAACGAGCACTTATAGATGCCTGAATAGGGAAAAGCATTCCCATAATTATCCCCATAATTAAGTAAAGTATGATGATTTGCATAAATTTACCTCCTTATTTTTAAAATTGATAAAAAATATTTTGCCCAATTAAATTATATTTTTTTATACTAAATTGAAACTATAATTAAAGCTTTTAAAGACTTTTTATATCTTCGATCCACAAAAAAATAAAAGTGGATTATAATTCCACAGATTTTTTTAACAAGATCTGATATTTTCTGATTCTTTAACTCTTCCTCCATTTTCTTCTCTGCCGAAAGCATTATTTTTTTAAAGCACATTCTGAAGGAGACTCTAAACAGCAATCAAATAAAGATGATTTACCTTCAATAGCATGTATTTTTCCAAATTTCGACTAAGCAAATAACCTCCGTTTACACCTGAAGAAGAAATAATCATTCCTTCTTTAGCCAACTTAATCAATATTTTGGATAGGTACGTCGGAGAAACTTTTTGTTTTCTGCTAACTCCTGTACACCAACAAGCTTGTTGGATGTGTGCATTGCAAGAAAAAACATGGTGTGAAGAGCATAATTTGTAGCTTTTGAAAATTTCATATTGTTTGAATCACCTCTAATAAAAGACTTAATGTATCTACAATAACCATAATAGGTTTAATCGTATCATGTTGTCAAATAATTTTTTTGCGTTGGAGATCAACTCGTCTCCTCCTGCTGCAAATTTTCTTTCGACTAATCCTCACAATGGTCAATAAGCGCATTTGGAATTTTAAGTTATGAACGAACATTGAAACTATTCCAAACGTTGTTGTTTAGTTACCATTTTACAAATAGAAATTTAATCTTCTGCTGTGGGATTTTTAGGTAGTCTCTTGCCTGTTGAGTTTTGAAACAAAGGAATCTTTTTTAATGTGGTTGGAATTATTTTATTTGTTCGAGATCAAGGTAAAAAAATAAAAACGAAAAAACAAGCAGCCAATAAAATTGGTCGCTTGTTTTTTGTACCCTTACATTTAAAAGGGCGATAACATTTAGTTAATAAAATTTTGAGGAACACATTCACGAACACCAGAATTTCTTAATGAGTTAAATAAAGCTGCACTGATTCTTAATATAACATTGTTATCAGTACCATTTTCTAAATCATAGATTACAAAGTATGAATTATCGACTGTAAAAATACATTTTCGTTCTAATTTAAATCCAGGTGGTACAGGAGGAAGGTTAAAACGTGGTACAACTACAGGTGTATCTCCTTCATCTCTGATAAAATTGAAAGTTTGTTGGTCAATCTCATAGATATTAACTGGATCAATCTCCACACCGTTATCTGGAATTGTAATTTCATCTTCAACTAATAGGAAAAAGCGTTCGTTTCGAAAATTGAAAAGACTTCTTGCTCCAATCTCAAATGATGCCATTTTATATTCACCTCCTATTCTATATAATATTTTATTCATATCGAATACAGTTGTTTGGACAATAAGGAAGGTAGAGTGAAGAATAATTAAAATAACCATTCATAGTAGTTGTTCCAGCATGACTGCTAAAGAAGCAAACGTTGAATACATGGAAGTTGTTTAATTTCGATAGTAAGAAGATAATCCTTAAAATAGATATTAATAAAGTTGTTTAAAATTGGACTATAAAACCCTTAAGGTTCACCCTTTTTAAACAACTTTATTATGATGAAACCCTTATAGAAATTGAAAACTGGACTTTCCCTCGCTAAGCATAATTCGAAAAGTAAAAGCGATTTCCTATATGCTAAGAAAAATCGGCTTCTTGATTGAATAATAGCTTTTAAGAATTAATAAACTATTATTTTATTTATAGGTTTTCAGTAAAAACGCGAATTTTTTACGTTAAAAAATCTATTGGTTTAGTTATTGATTTAGGATCAGAAGTTCTCCATTGGTTTTAATACAATAATATTTAAATGTAGGGTGTTCAAATCTAAAAATGATTTTTCCTCATATTCATTTATCATTGCTTTAGTTTTTGATAAAATGGTAAAAAGAGAAATGGCAATAATTAATATAAAAACCTTTTTCATAAGAAAACACCTCATATTTCAGTGTTCTCTATAACTGACTGTTTATTCAACTAAACTGCTTCGTTACACAATAAAAACTAGTTTCTCCAATATCAAAGAGAAGCTAGTTTTTTATGTAAAAATCGACCTTCTTCTTAAAAAGTCCTCATCGTTAGCTGTCCAAAAAAATTGAATGTTGAAGCCAGGAACTGCCCTGTTAGCCAACGATGCTACATTTCATAGCACCACAGATAATGAAAGACTTTCGTTCTTTCACGGGAGGTGAAGAAGGGTCACCATAACAATCGTTATAGGAATTAATGTACTAAAAAAGGTTACGTTAAGTAACCTTTTTTAGTACATTAATTTTCTATTTATTTTTGACTTTAAGGGTCTTAATTATTTCTTCCGTTGCCATATGGTTCGCGAAATGACATTGCGATCATTTGGCCATCAAAAGGAGTAAAATAATAGCTCTACAATTCCCTGAGTGCCGAAAGGTTGGGTAGTGGCTGATAAGACTGGAACAGGATCAAATTCCCCCGAATTCAGGACTGATTAATTCCCCTCAGAAACTCTGGTTTGTTTGATGCGGAAGGAAATCATAAAGCTCATGAGTACGAAAAGCAATTGAAGAAACAAAGCCAATTGAATCCCCGTCAACAATCCCAAATTCAGCGACTGACTAACTCCAATGAGAGCTCCGCCAATCCCGATGCTTAAAGCGGGACTAAATGCATCAGTAAACTGAAGGCTGGCGGATATATCTCCCTCTTCACCTGCTTTAGCGTGTTGCAACGCAATCGCTCCAGTGGTAGGATGTGCCAAACCGATGCCGAATCCAGTAAAAAGCTGTGAAATTACTGCAAATATGATTCCTCCCTCTGGAAGACCAACAGCCAGCATTACCGCAGCAACTCCAATGATCATAAACCCAAGACCGACCGATACCCGTTTCTTTCGGCCATTTCCATGGTCTTTAGCATCAAGCTTTGACTGTAGCCAAGCTGCCGTTGACCAGCTTAATGCACCCGCGGCCACAATTAAGCCGGCCAAATCTGCAGGAAGCATTTTCACATCTGTCAAAGCCAAGACAACATAACTTTCGGTCGCATTATAACAAGCAACAAAGAATCCTCTTGAGGCAATCGTAGCAGGCAAACCTCTTCTGGCACTTAAGGTACCTTCCGGCAGAAGCTTTCGCAAAGGCTGAATCATGATAAACAATCCTGCTACCGAAAGTATAATTCCTTTCCAATCGGTTATAAAACTTAACCCAGCCAGCAACATCCCCGTTCCTATAGCCAAGAGTACTGCATAGCCTTCTTTTCGGCTATTCTTGGAAGCAGTATCCCCTCTAACTGTTAATTTGCGGAAGGCGGGAAGCGTCAGCACTACAGCCAAAGCTATGAAAGGGAGCACCAGCCAAAAAACGAATCTCCAGGATAGATACTCTGCTATAAGCCCAGCAATATAAGGACCAATTAATGCAGGCAAAATATATGCGCTGGAAAACAAAGCAAGTATTTTCGTTCTCAGCTTATCAGGATAACCTAAAGTAATACTGTAATACACGCACGTAATGACACCCCCTGCTCCAAACCCTTGAAACACTCTCCCTACAATTAGCGTAATCATGTTCACGGAAGTAGCCGCAATCACGATGCCGATCATAAAAAATAGAATCGATATGCCAAACGATGCAAAAACGCCGTTTTTATTGATTCGCTGACCCGTAATCATCGTTCCGAGAATTTGTGCCAACAAAAAAGCGCTGAATATCCAGCCATATAAATGAAGCCCATTCATTTTTTGAGCCAAACTCGGAGCAATCGTGACAATTGCTAATCCTTCAAACGCAACGGTAGTTACAGCAAGTATTATTCCTATCGTCAATGCTCTATATTTAGCGTCGAAAACCCCAACTTCTTTTTGGGAAATTTCCATCCTGAAACACTCCTTTAAAATAATTTTATAATTGTCTTGTCCATAATTGCCACAGCAAGTATATATCCCAAAAATCTTTACTGTGGCTTCCAATTTTGATTCTCCCCTTTAATGTGAGGAGAATCACTTCAATCGGATACAAAAAACATGTGTCAGAAAGCCTCAGTCCTCAAGGGCTTCTTAAATGTAAAGAAATGCTCTTCTTTTGATTATAAATCTTTTACGTTGTTATACATTACGGTAAGAATTCTTCTAAACGTTTCAACTTCCTCTTCGGATAAACCCTTGATGGTTTTATTATATGCTTCGATGGAAGGAGCAAGAATTTCATCTTTAATATCTCGTCCTTTAGGAGTTATATAAACACGCAAAGACCTTCTATCCGTTTCATGGATCACGCGATAAATAAATCCTTTTTTCTCCAGTTTAAACAGCATTCGTGCAACATTCGTTTGGTCCTTGTGCAGTCTATTGGCAAGTTCTTTTTGAGTAATTCCTTCTTTTTCCCACAGGACGACTAGTATTTCCCACTGATCCACTGTTATATCAAACGGATTCACTACTTTTTGATAGTAGTTATTCAGTTTAAGCGCAGCTCGCTGCACATTAACACCAATATATTTTTCTAGTTCCAATTTCACTCCCCCTTTATAGTAGTCATGATTATAGTTGTCGCAACCATTATAATTTTATTTTTTTTGTTGTCAATCATCAAATTACTAGCAAATCTTAATAATTCTTTTCCTTTTCAACAAAAGTAATTTTCTTCATTATCTTTCTAATTGAGTCAATTTCATAATTTTGAGACCTTACGGCTCTAAGCTTAAAATGACAAGAAAATAGAGCACCTCCCCAAATCCTGTATAATGAGAGT
>NZ_JBNNLZ010000018.1:0-95472 GCF_050272295.1 Lysinibacillus sp. NPDC048646 | reverse complement strand
AACCCTTCAGTTCCGAAAGGAACTGTCTAGCCTTTACCTGAGTAATGTGACCATTCTCAATTTAAACTAGAAACATTTCGCACAACTAAACTGCCGCGTTAGTTTAAGTACATTTCTTCACAAGATAAAAATCAAATTCAACATAAGTGTCCAATAAAAAAACATCTCAAAGAATAACTAAAGAGGTGATTTTTATCAAACTTTATTACAAATTATCAATCTTTATTATAAACGATCAATCTTTTTTACAAAGCTACATCTGTCTACTTCTGAACCATTAGAAAAGTTCCGAAGAATTAGTGAAATATTCGGGAAAGAGCAAGAAGCAGATCAGTGGATTAAAGAATATGACCAAAAGGTTGCGGATGCACGAAAACAAATTGAAGGTATCATTAAAGATGGTGAAACGGTGTCCGTAGTTCAATTAAGCTCTCAAGGTTTATATGTGTTAGCTGCTGAAGGAGGAAATTATGGCAGTACAACAATTTACCAGATGTTGAAACTCCCTCCTACAGAGCAAGCTTTAAATATGAAAGAAGGATTTGAAAATATCTCGCTAGAAGTATTACCGGACTATTTGGGTGATCATGTATTTGTTTATGTGAATTCTACGGAAGATGCTAAAGATATTTTAAATAGTGCCATTTGGAAGGGAGCTTCAGCCGTGAAAAAAGGTAATGTTTATATGTACGGTGAATTTGACGATGAATTTGTGATGGAAGATCCGTACTCTTTAGAACTTCAACTTGAAACGATTGTTAATATTTTATTGCAAAAAAAAGTAGACTACTAAAAATTGAGAATCACTTTATCGCCTAATGTGCTTGCTTGTTACGCTATTTTGGTGAAATCGTAAAAGTTCTTAAAAAGGATGTATAATAATTAAAGGAAGTGCTCATCATAATACAGATTTCACTTATGAAGTCTATAATGATGAGGAGGATGTTAAAATGAGTAGGCCTGAACATTTAGACCCCAAATCTCAAAAAATCCACCGCAACTGGACAAGGATTAAGCATTCGAAATCTCAAGTAAATGGTGAAACAGAGATTACTCTGCATAATCGAATCTTGAGAAGTGAAGCGAAAGCCCGACAGTTTTAATCATGCTAGTGAATTAAGTGTCATCGAGTCCGGAAAATATTTCCGGGCTTTTTTTGTTGAAAATTTTTTCTTTTCAATGTTAATTAATATATACCGGTAAATAAGGGGAATTATAGTTTTAAATAAAAGGTTTTGATAAACTAAAAAAGGTGAGATGTGGATGCCAGTTTACAACAGTTTGACGACACGACAACAAGACATGAGGCTAGTAGAAGAATTAGCGGATAAATTGGGTTTAATCCATGCGGCATTAAATATATAGTACAAAGCATATGAAGATTTGGAAGCAGGACGCGAAAAGAAAGAAGTGGCTGGTGGATTTGATAAAAGATACTATTTAATTGATGTGGAAGAAACTAATATAAAAGTATATAACCATTGTTCGAGAATCAAATAAAAACGGAGGATTTCACTATGAGCCATCAAATTAAAATTCGAATTGCTGTACAAGAAGATGCTGAAAAGCTGCTTGAAATCCAGCGTGCAGTAATAGCCGAAGAGCTTTATTTAATGACAACGTCAAAGGAATTTCAGCAAACAGTTGCTGGTCAAAAAGCATGGATACAGTCGAAACTAACCAATGAACGGGAAACGATTTTCATCGCGCAATTTCACAATGAAATCGTTGGCTGGCTTATGTTTCAATCGCCAAATCGACAACGATTATCACATACAGGTACCATTGGTATGATGGTTCATAAAGACTATCGTCGTTACGGTATTGGCAAGCGCTTATTGGAAGAACTATTAGAATGGGCTATGAAAAACCCATATATTGAAAAAGTTAGTTTAGGTGTTTTTTCCACGAATGAACGAGCCATTGCTCTTTATAAAAAAATGGGGTTTGTTGAAGAAGGCCGAAAGATTCATGAAATTAAAATAAATGACAATGTATACATAGACGATATCTTAATGTATAAAATGGTTTAACGATTATGAAATAACAGGAGGCGTTTTCAAATGGAAATCTATAAGTTTACGATGGATGTTGGCACGACAATCGACAATTATAACTCGATCTCTGCATTTTATACGAAAATAATGAAAACGATGGAGCCGACCAATATTGGTTTGATTTATATAGAGCCTGGTGGCGTTGTCGGGCATCATGAAGCACCAGTTCCGCAGTTATTCGTTGTTATTCAGGGCGAAGGTTGGGTGAGTGGCGACGATAGTAAGAAAATAGTATTAAAGCATGGTGAGGGTGTCCTTTGGCAAACTGGCCAAGCACATGCATCAGGGAGCGACACAGGGTTAACAGCACTCGTGATTCAATCCAAGCAAATTGACGTTCCACCCAATAAGTGAGTTGGAAGAAAGGTGTCTTGCATGACAATGTTGCTTGTTTAGAAAAAATGTTTTGTTATATTTTTATGCGGAGCAATACTTAATACCGCTATTTTTATCCCGCATTAACGGTCAGTAATTTATCTGTTCCGAAAGCGAAGCGTCAGGTACAAGACGCCGACTTCAAGTGGGAAGATGACAACGAGTCAACTAGGTGGGCGAACAAACTGACCATAAAAGCCCGATTGGCTCGGGGCAACAGATGTTTTATGTGCGAAAGCGAAGCGGCAGCGACAGGATTTTATGTGCGAAAGCGAAGCGGCAGCGACAGGATGTTTTATGTGCGAAAGCGAAGCGTCAGCAACAGGATGTTGGTCACACAAGCTTTTTCACAGGATGTGAAGGTTTTAGCTTGTGTTCCTCTATTTAATGTTGGGGATGAAGAAAACCCCCACTGATTGAAGTTTTACTTTATTTAGTCAATGATAATTCCATGCGAACAGTCTTTAACACATGTCCATCAAATAAATCATCAAATTCCTCTACCATTTGGAAACCCTTTGCCTGATAAAAGCGCCTGCCATTTGTATTGTCTTTTTCTACACAAACTGAGAGATTAGTTGCACCCTCTAACTCTTGAATGCCCTTTTCTAGCAGAGCTGTGCCGATACCTTTATGTTGCAAATTTGGAGAAAGATAAATAGCGTAAAGTTCAGCCTGTCCATCGTTAATATTTGAAAAGTTTGCAAAGCCGACTAGTGACCCTCCAAGTTCAGCAACTAAAAAGGGGCTTTTTTGGAGTCGTTTTATTAATGTATCTTTACTATAAGCAACTTGTAAAAAACGATCCTGTATCTCCTTTGGAATAATTTCCTCATATGTTTCATGCCAGCTACTTCTGGCAATTTCTTGTACAAAAATGATGTCATCTACTTGCATCTGTCGTATAATTAATGTCAATACTTTTCACCTACAGTTCCAAATTTTATATTAATTGTAACATAAAACCATATTGAGGGGGTGTTCTCATGCAAGTTTTAGAAAAGGCGTATGGCTATATTACGAGAGAGCGTGAGGGGCGGGTGCAAGTGCTAGTATTTGAGCAAAATACGAATGGAGCAGGTATTCAAATCCCTAAAGGTACAGTAGAGGAAGGGGAAACACCGCTTGAGGCAATAGCTAGAGAAATGTTTGAAGAGACTGGTTTGACGTATTTAGCGGTTAAGGAATTAATTGCACAGGACTATTACAATCACTATTCAGGAGCATTACAAAAACGCTATTTTTACCATCTAACAACGAATGAGCAGCGTGATACATGGCAACATTGTCCCACAGGTGTGAATGAAGAAGGCTTGGAATTTACGTTTTACTGGATAGCGGATGAACAAGATGTAATGCTTGCGAAGGGGCATGGGGATTTTTTGTATCGTGTATTAGCAAGTGTGAAAAATTAATATTTATATCCCTCTTTAATTTGTTTGAAACAGAAGAAGAAGGGGGATTTTTTGTGTTCGTAGGTATCGAGTTGTAAATCAGCACAACTTAAAAGAAACAAGTTAAAACCGCATCTCAACTTCGAGATGCGGTGATATGTTATGCCTTCGCGGCAAGTTCTAATGCTTGTGCGAAGTCGGCGATTAAATCATCGACATGTTCAAGACCAACTGAAAAACGTAATAGCCCATCTGTAATGCCACGTTTCGTACGTTCTTCCGGTTCCATTGCTGCATGGCTCATTTTTGCTGGATAGGAAAGAATGGATTCAACCCCACCAAGAGATACTGCGAATACTGGAATTTTCATCGCTTCTACAAGTGCCTTCGCTGCCTTGTAATTTGGAAGGCGGAACGATAATACAGCACCAGCACTTGTGCACTGACTCTGATGGATGTCATAGCCAGGATGCGATGCCAGTCCTGGGTAGTAAACTTGTTCGACTAGTGGGTTAGCATCTAAAAATGTGGCAATTTTCTGTGCGGATTCAGTAGAACGACTAAAGCGTACATCCGTTGTTTTCATATTTTGTAGTAAAGTAAAGGAATCTTGTACACCTAAAATATTACCAAATGAATTTTGAATAAAGTATAGGTCGTTTCCTAATTGCTCGTCAGCAGTGACTGTTAGTCCAGCAATAATATCTGAGTGTCCCGACAAAAACTTCGTTGCACTATGAATAACAACATCTACACCTAAATCAAGTGGCCGCTGGTGTAAAGGAGTCATAAACGTATTATCTAAAAATGTTAAACATTCATGCTGTTTTGCTAAAGCAACTACACCCCGAATATCTGTGATGCCTAGTGTCGGATTCGATGGTGTCTCCATATATAATAACTTTGTTGCAGGTGTAATTGCTGCCTCAACTGCTGCTAAATCTGTAAAATCAACAAAAGAATGTGTAATGCCGAACCGTGGCAAAACTTTTGAGACGAAGCGGTATGTTCCACCATAAACATCCTCGGTAATAACGATGTGATCGCCTTGTGACAGAAACATTAATGCTGCAGAAACAGCTGCAATACCAGAAGCGAAGGCATGTGCGCGAACGCCACCCTCAAGTTCTGCAACAGCTTTTTCTAAAGCATCACGTGTAGGATTACCAGAACGAGCATAGTCGTATTCGCCGAATTCATCGATACTTTCTTGGTGAAATGTCGATGATACATACATAGGTACATTTACCGCACCCTTTTTATTTTCATAACCATCACGCACACCTGCATGGATAAGTGCTGTTTCGATACGTTGCGTCATTTTTAAGCCTCTTTTCTAAGGATATCAAATACTTGTTTCAAATCTGCAATTAAGTCCTCGGCTTCTTCAATACCAACTGAGAAACGCAGTAAACGGTCACAAACACCACGTTCAACACGCTCCTCATAAGGCATATCTGCATGTGTTTGAGTTGCTGGGTATGTAATAAAGCTTTCTACACCACCAAGGCTTTCAGCAAAGGTAATCAATTTTAAGTTGCGTAGGAACGGATCAATCCATTCAGGTTTTTGCAGACGGAATGACAGCATACCACCTTTGCCAGTATAAAGAACATCCGTAACCAGTTCTTCTTCCTCTAAATAAGTTGCAATTGCTTTGGCATTTGCATCATGTTGTTTTAAGCGAAGATGCATTGTTTTTAAGCCACGAATAAGTAACCAGGAATCCATTGCTCCTAGTACCATACCGCTACCATTATGAATAAAGCCAATACGTTCTGACAATTCATTACCTTTTGCTACGACAAGACCGGCTAGCACGTCATTATGTCCACCGATATATTTGGTTGCTGAATGTAGTACAATATCTGCCCCTAATTCGATTGGACGTTGGAAATATGGTGTATAGAATGTGTTATCAACAATCAACCAAGCCCCATGTTTATGTGCAAGCTCAGCATACACTTTCAAGTCAAATTCCTGCATGAGCGGGTTTGTTGGTGTCTCAATGAAAATGGCGCGTGTATTTGCATTCATCATTGATTCTACCTGCTCAACTGATTCAAATTTTGAATAGACAGGTTTAATATTGTATGTTTCTTTAAAGAAGTTAAAAAGACGATATGTACCTCCATATAAATCATCAGGTACTACTAATTCCTCACCAGGCTTGAATAGGGACAGCACTAGTTGTATAGCTGCCATACCCGAGCTACAGGCAAAGCCCATGTCGCCGCCTTCTAAATCAGCGATACCTGCTTCTAAAATGGCACGAGTTGGATTTTTTGTGCGTGCATAGTCAAAACCTGTAGATTCACCGATACCTGTATGTTTGTAAGCTGTCGATAAATGGATGGGGGGGCTTACAGCACCTGTTTTTGGGTCACTTAAATTTCCTAGTTGTACAAGCTTTGTTTCAATACTTCTGTTGTTTGTCATGTCGTCACTCTTTTCCTTATCATATAATATAGAAAGGGCCCACGCATCACCAATGGACCTAAATTCTTATCGGATAATTAGATTGCGTATATAGTATTCTCTATAATTGTTACCAATTTAACATGTAAACTCCAGTAGGACAAGATGATTTCAGAAAATTTGATAGATTATTTAGTTAAAATCATGTAGGAATAGTAGGGGTTTGAATCTTCTCCAACGTCAGTACATGGTTTGTGTTCGAAGTTGGTCATTTACCTCACGAAAAATATGCTAAAAAGCAATTGCTCAGAATGTAGAAAAACTAAAAAAATGAGTTTACAGTCTTTTTTCTTTTAAAATAGAAGTATCTATATGAACCCGTTGATTTCCGCTACGGGGACGCTTTTCGCGGGCATGACATCAGGCTCTTCGTCGCCATGCTCCTGCGGGGCCTTCAGCTCATGCTATTCTCGCAGCCTGCGCGCCAACAAACTAGTGTACGTCTATAAATTCAAAGTGCCATGAAACAAATCTATGCACATCGAAAAGAACCGATTGCACGTGTATTTACGGATGCGAAAGAAAAGCATGGTATGCGTTGGACAATCTTACGAGGTATGCTTACTTTTGCTGCCATGAATTTGAAAAAGCTAGCTAATTGGACATGGCAAAGTCCGAAAATGGCAGAAAATAGTTGCTCGTAGAGTACTACTCTCGTTAATAAGGGCTATTTGTAACGTATATTTCTGATAAAATTACAAAAGGTATTCGGAATGATCACATTCCGAATACCTTTTGTCTTCAATCTGAGCAATTGATTTTTTACTTTAAGTTTGTTCTTTTTTCAGTAAATCACGGATTTCTTTTAGAAGCTCCTCTTTTGCATCAAGTGCTGGAACTGGTTCTTCCACAACAGCCTCTTCTTTTTTATTAGAAAGCTTTGTCATGATTTTTAGTGCTAAGAAAATTGCAAAGGCAATAATTAAAAAGTCAAGTATAGACTGTAAAAAAACACCCAATTTAACTTGAGCATCACCTGAGCCATAAACAAAGCTTTCTGTTAAATCAACGCCACCTGTTAGTACACCAACTAATGGCATAATGATATTTTCTACTAAGGAGGTAACAATTTTACCGAAGGCCCCACCAATAACGACTGCCACCGCTAAGTCGACAATATTGCCTTTCATAGCAAATTCCTTAAAGTCTTTCCACATAAAATATTTCCTCCTATATTTAACCCGCATAAACGGTCAGTAATTTATCTGTTCCGAAAGCGAAGCGTCAGGTACAAGACGCCCACCACAAGTTAAAAGATGAGAACGAGTCAACTAGTTGGTCGATCACCTGACCGTAAAAGCCCGATTGTTTCGGGGCAACAGGATGTTGGTCACACAAGCTTTTTCACAGGATGTGAAGGTTTTAGCTTGTGTTCCTCTATTTATTGTGAGGGATGAAGAAAACCCTCACTGATTGAAGGTTCACTTTATCCAATAAAAAACAGTCAAATTGTATTTTACTATATTTCTTCCTATATATTCAACTGTAATCATAGTGAAAACAAAATAGCTAAAAATGTACTACATATAAACGGTAAATTTGGTAATATAGAAGAAGACAATGAATGATTAGGTGTGACATATGGCGAAAAAAAAACAGAAAAAACCATTGCTATCACCAGCTGTGAAAATGGGGATGATTGCATTATTAATACCCATTGCAATAACAGTGTATGTTCTCGCTTTTTTTGCATGGAAGGAACTACAAACATTACCGATTTTCGAAAGATTTGCACAGCAGAAGGCGATAGAAGAAATTCAACAAAACTTTGATATAAAAATACCTGAGCAATATATTCCAGTATATATTGCTGCTGAAGAGAAATATGGTGTACCTTGGACATTGTTGGCGGCGCATCACCGCATCGAAACGCGATTTTCTTCGATGAAATCCCTTGTTTCACCAGCTGGGGCAGAAGGTCATATGCAATTTATGCCTTGTACGTTTGTTGGCTGGAAACATCCAACCTGCTCAGGGTTAGGTAAAGGCGAAATTGCCAAGGCTGAACTAATGAATCCGACTGCGATAAAAAAATACGGTGGATACGGGGTAGATGCGAATGGCGATGGTGTAGCAGATCCTTATGATATTGAAGATGCGGTATATAGTGCAGCGAATTATTTATCGAAGTACGGTGCAGCTAACGGTGATGTAAAACGTGCAGTGTTTAACTATAATCATAGCGACGAATATGTTGAAAACGTTTTGTATTATTACAATTTGTATAATGATTATCATGATGAATTAAAAGCGGCTGTAGTTTTAAATAATGAAAAATAAAGAGCCCTCCAAAAAGTTGTATAGAAGGTTGCACATTTTAATTAAAAAATTAAGACTGAATCCAATATTGGATTCAGTCTTTGTATTGTTAAATGTAATTGCCTAGCTTTCTAATAAACCAACATTTGATAAAATAGAGCTCTTACCAATTCGTTCATGGCATCACCTTTATTTAGCTCTCGTTGTATCCGTCTTCTTAATGTTTCATTCGTAATATAGTCAAGTTGGCGGGTCTCCATATTGAATGTACGGATAGTTTAATTGAAGAAGAAGCGATGTTACATGGTATTAATGTTACCTTTTTCATCTCTACATTGATTGCGGTTATAGCACTCATTCTTGCTTTCTTTATTAAAAGAGTAAAACCCAATCATGAAGATAAGAAGGATGAAGAAGTTGTTGTTAAACATTTAGATACTGTCAAAGAGTGATAAATATGCTGAAAACCGGGTGATGCCAAGCTCTAGCACCGCCCGGTTTTTTAAAAATTCGCAGCCCTCCAACAAATTACAGAATACACTTAACTTAGTGAATAGCGTATATTAAATTAAGTATAAAGTTTATGTAAGATTGTCCTTAAAGTAAACTGTGATAGTTGAACAAGTAATTTAAAATAATCAAACTTTTTTATAAAACAGTTCTCATGCTTAAAGAATCCATTTTGATCAATCTTTTTCAAAATGGCTTCTTTTTGTTCGCTTCTATTTAAGGCTTTCTGAGCTGATTATTTTAGTATGCCAGGCGGACAGTGTCATACCAATACAATTAAACCCCTCCGCAACGTACTTGTGCTATTTCTTGTATCCATGTAATTTTAAAAATTTTAGCCTTTTAAAAAAATCAACCATAATTTTACGCCAAAATAAAAAAATGTACACGACTAAAATAAATTAGTGGTGTACATTTTTTATAATATGTGCAACATAATAATCATCATGTACAATTACTTGCCTTTAATGTTACCAGAATAGATTGCTCTTTTCTTCATATTCATGTTGCTTTACGCATAGTTTTTAAAATAATGCTTACGATAAAGATCAGAACAATCGCCCCGATTAATGCTGGGAATACGTAGAAATTGCTGACTTTCCAACCCCAGTTACCAAGAACCATACTACCAACCCAAGAACCGACAATCCCTGCAATAATATTGCCTATGATGCCGCCAGGTACATCTTTACCTAAAATGACGCCAGCTAACCAACCTAATATTCCTCCGATGATTAAAAACCAAATGAAACTTATCATAATTATTCATCTCCTCAAAATTTAAGATATAAAATGGCGATTACTTAGTTATATCCTTTATGGAGAATAATAAACATAAATAAGCTACTTTTTTGATTTTAGTTATACTTCATTAAAGTGAATAAACGACGTTATTTCCATTTCATGACTATATTTTTACATGACTTTTGCGCCTAATGTATGTTCAAAATGACGTAGTGCCCAGTCGTGACCGGCTGCATCAAAACTGGCAACACCGTCCGCATAAATAACAGTCGAAATGCCAAGATTATAAGCATCAACAGCTGTGTGCAAAATACAAATATCTGTACAAACTCCAACTAAATGAATTTCTTCAATATGACGTTCTTGTAATAAGATCGCTAAATTTGTACCGGCAAAGGCACTATAGCGCGTTTTATCGAGCCACAGTACTTCTTCTTTATGCACTTGATAGGTTTCACCAACTTGACCGTATAAATTGCGTCCATTAGTGCCACGTATATTATGCGGGGGAAAAAGTTGAGTTTCAGGATGATAAGGATCATTTTCTTCATGTAGGTCATTGGCAAAGACAACCATTTCATTTTCTACAAGAAATTGTTCAATTAATGTGGCAATCTTTCCGTCTAAAGCTTGCCCTGGTTCTCCACATGTTAGTTTTCCATCAGTTGCTACAAAATCATACGTATAATCGATAACAAGCAATGCTTTTTTCAATTATTCCACACTCCTTTAGGTATAAATTTACTTTTATCCCGCATTAATGATCAATAAGACGCCCACCTCAAGTGGAAAGGTGAGAACGAGTCAACTAGGTGGGCGATCAACTGACCGTAAAAGCCTGATTGGTTCGGGGCAACAGATGTTTTATGTGCGAAAGCGAAGCGGCAGCGACAGATGTTTTTTGTGCGAAAGCGAAGCGTCAGCAACAGGATGTTGGTCACACAAGCTTTTCACAGGATGTGAAGGTTTTAGCTTGTGTTCCTCTATTTATTGTGGGGGATGAAGAAAACCCCACTGATTGAAGTTTCACTTTATCATGCCATATTTGGTGTGGTTTGTCAGAAAAATAGTTATATTTTAATATTAAGAATAGTTTGAAAATTGACTTTTGTGCGCGTATAATGTGAAAAAAGGCGAGGTGATATTTATGAATATGACTGTTATGAAACGTTTAGATCGTCAAGGTCTTGTAATCGCATCTTTGCATATGCTTGTAATGCTAAACTTGGCAGTAGAGTTTTTATTCGTATCGTAGTCTCGTAAAAATACAATAGAAAGGTGAGTTCAATGCTCGTCCTATACTAAACAACCGTGAAGGCCATTTCGTAGTAGTCCACGGTTGTTTTTTGTTGTCTAGACTAAATGTTATATCCTCAAATTTTGATCAAGGTCGAAGTGAATGCTTACTTATGTTTGTTAGGCACTTGGCAGTAATGGCTACGGATATAGTGTACTTTAGTTCATCTTTTCATTAAAAAGGAATTTTCCTTGCGAATGTCAAATACATAGAACATATGAAGGGGTGATTAGATGACAATGAGATTTGAACGTGCGTTTCATGGACTAGCGTGTCCTTTTGCTTGGTTGGACTTAGATGCACTGGATGACAATATAGCAACAGTGCAGCAAGCTTGTGGACAGAAAAAAATTCGCATTGCAACCAAATCGATTCGCTCATTAGAGGTGCTACGTTATTTACAGCAGAACCTCTCAAATATAGTAGGTTTTATGACGTTTACAGCGGCAGAAACGATTTTTTTACTAGAACATCAATTTGATGATTTATTGCTCGGCTATCCAGTGATGGAGGAATTAGCAGTACGTCAATTGTTACAGTTTGTAAAAGAGGGAAAAACCGTCACATTCATGGTGGATAAACTGGAGCATGTAGCATTTTTGGAGAAACTAGGTGCAGAGCTTGATGTACGAGTGCCAATTTGTATTGATATCAATTTGTCGAATGATTTTAAGGTGCTTTATTTTGGTACGAAACGTTCATCACTTCATTCGCTTGAATCCTTAACACCTTTTTTACAATATATAAAAAAGCAAACGTATATTGAAGTTGTAGGAGCTATGGGTTATGAGGCTCAAATAGCTGGTGTTGGTAATCGACCAGCAAATGCTGCGAAAAGAAGAATAATAGAAGTAATGCAGATACAAGCTAAAAAGCAAGTTACCCAGTTTCGTAGACTAGCAATTGCCCATATAAAAGCATATTTTCCTTATCTATATTTTGTAAATGGTGGTGGTTCAGGCAGTATGACATACACTGCTCAACAAAAAGAAGTGACAGAAATCACGGTTGGTTCAGCATTTTATGCACCAGCTCTTTTCGATCAGTTTACACATTTACAGCTCTCAAAGGCGGCTGGGTTTGCACTAAGAGTAACTAGAAAGCCGGAGAAAAACATTGTGGTCTGTCACGGCGGCGGTTATACGGCGTCTGGAGCAATAGCAGAAGATCGATTGCCGACGTTTTATGAACCCCAAAATTTTTCGTTTCTTAGTCTAGAAGGTGCAGGAGAAGTTCAAACACCAGTGAGGATAAAAGGTAAAGCAGTAAATATTGGAGACAAGATATATTTTCGACATGCAAAGGCTGGTGAGCTTTGTGAAAGATTTTTAGTATTGCATGTCATAAAAGAGGACAGGTATATAGGAACTTATGCAACATATAGGGGGGATGGTCAATGTTTTCTGTAGACAAATGGAAAAATGGTGAAAAGTGGACGAATTGGGCTGGCAATATGATTTCTTATCCAAGTGAGATGTATTTACCTAGATCTATTGAAGATGTTGTAAACGTGGTAAATCATGCACGTGATACGAGGAAAACAATTCGTGTAACAGGGGCGGCTCATTCTTTTAGCGCTGTTGCGATGCCGGAGCATATTGCACTTTCTTTACATAACATGCGCGGTCTAATTGCTGTTGATTCAAAAAAGCAAGAGGCAACACTTTGGGCTGGAACCTATTTATATGAAATTGGACCGCTGCTTGCGAAACATGGCTTTGCTTTAATGAATATGGGAGATATTCAAGAGCAAACAATTGCAGGTGCGGTATCTACTGGCACACACGGAACAGGTGTTACTCTAGGTTCATTATCATCAACAGTGACGACATGGGGTTTTGTAGATGGTACTGGTACTTACAGAGAGCATAGAAGGGGAACAGATGAATTATCTCAGGCAATACATGTATCACTAGGTATGCTTGGTGTACTTGTGAAAGTAACGATAAAAGTGATGCCTCTCTATAGTTTACATTATGTAGGAACTCGGGAGACATTCGCGAATGGACTCATGACATTTAGTGAGGATATTCGCCAGCATCGACATGTTGAGTGGTTTTATTTCCCTAACAGTGAAACGATTCAAGTGAAGCGTATGAATGCCGTGGCTCCTGTCTATCAAAGTGAATGGAGTAAGCGAGTGGAAACTTTAAAGCTGCAAATCGTTGAAAATGGTGCGTTTTTTGCTATGTCTGAGCTGTGCAAATGGAAACCTTCATTAAGTGGTGCGATGAGTAGATTAGCGGCAGCAAATGTCGTTGAGGGTGAAAAAATTGGGATTAGTTATGAAATTTATCCTTCGCCTCGTAGTGTAAAGTTCCAAGAAAGTGAATACGCCATTCCGTTAACACAATTTGAAGCATGTATGGATGAAATTCATGAGACCTTTAAAAAAGGACATTTAAACGTACATTTTCCTTTAGAATGTCGCACGACAGCGGGTGAAGCGGGTTACTTAAGTCCTACGCAAGGGCAAGAATCTGCATTTATCGCTTTCCATATGTATAAAGGGATGTCAGAAGAGCCTTATTTTAAATGGGTGCATACAATGATGCAAAAATATCAAGGACGACCACATTGGGGAAAACAAAGTCATTTAACTGCTGAATATGTGCACGAATTGTATCCAGACATCGATAAGTTTTTAGAAATTAGAGCGCAGTACGATCCAAATGGTGTCTTTTTCACAGGCTACCTAAAAAAATTATTCATCATGTAAAATCTTTCTGTTTTATTCGTGTTAGAATTTTTTTGCATGGAGTAGCGGGATAGTCTTCGAAAATAGCTAAAATTCATGAATGTTATGAAAGAATTAAACTATGTAAATATTGCTTATTATAAAAAAATTTAAATTTGAACGAAATGTCAAAATATTTATCAAAACGAGATAAAAGTGATGCTTAATCAGCATGAAAACGATTTCAAATTTTGCGGAGTATTTGAATTGTTTAAACAATTCAAAAAATACTGTTGACGAGACCCTCTTATTCGTACTATGATAACAACAATTTAATACGTTCGTTACAGTAGTTAGTTGCATTTAAAGCAATTAACATATACACAAAAACAAAATAGACAGAACATTTTGTCTATAGAAACGAACATAGCAAGGGAAAGCAATAAATGAGGGGCGTTTAAAATGAGAAGTGACATGATTAAATTAGGCGTAGATCGTGCGCCACATCGAAGTCTTTTATATGCAACAGGCAAAGTAAAAGCAAAAGATTTAGACAAACCATTTATTGGGGTTTGTAATTCTTATATCGACATAATTCCAGGTCACGTACATTTACGTACATTTGCCGATGTTGTCAAAGAAGCCATAATCGAAGCGGGCGGGATTCCGTTCGAATTTAATACAATTGGTGTAGATGATGGGATTGCAATGGGACATATTGGCATGCGTTATTCCTTACCAAGTCGTGAAATTATCGCAGATTCTGCTGAGACAGTTATTAATGCACACTGGTTTGATGGCGTATTCTACATTCCGAACTGTGACAAGATTACACCAGGAATGTTAATGGCAGCTGTTCGTACAAACGTACCTTCGATTTTCGTATCAGGTGGTCCAATGGAGGCTGGTACATCTGCCACAGGTAAACAACTTTCACTAACATCCGTTTTTGAAGGTGTAGGCGCTCATAAATCAGGCAAAATGTCATCGGAAGAACTGTTAGATATTGAAAACAATGCATGTCCAACATGCGGATCATGTTCAGGAATGTTCACTGCGAACTCGATGAACTGCTTGATGGAAATGCTAGGAGTAGCACTTCCAGGTAACGGTACAATCGTCGCAACTTCTGATGAGCGCCATAAGCTCATAAAAGAAGCGGCTAAACAATTAGTCCGTATGGTTAAAGAAGATATCAAGCCACGTGACATCATTACAAAAGAAGCAATCGATGATGCATTTGCACTTGATATGGCAATGGGTGGTTCTACAAACACTGTCCTTCATACATTAGCAATCGCAAATGAAGCAGAAATCGACTATAACATTGAGGATATTAACAAAGTTGCAGAGCGTGTACCATACTTAGCGAAAATTATGCCTGCTTCGGATGTTTCAATGGATGATATCAATAAAGCAGGTGGCGTTAGTGCCATCATAAACGAATTAGTATCTATTCCTGGTGCTATTCATCCAAACCGTCCAACTGTTGCAGGAGTGACGATGGGTGAACTCGTAAAGGATTATCAGATTACTAACGATCAAGTTATTCGTACGAAAGACAATCCATATAGTCCAGTCGGTGGTTTATCGGTATTATTCGGTAATATCGCACCAAATGGCTCTGTTATCAAAGTAGGAGCTGTAGATCCTTCTATTAAAGTGTTTAAGGGTGAAGCAATTGTCTTCGATTCACAAGAGGCAGCGCAAGAAAACATTGATAACGGCACAGTTAAGGAAGGCCATGTAGTCGTCATTCGCTATGAAGGACCTAAAGGTGGCCCAGGGATGCCTGAAATGCTTGCACCAACGTCAGCTATTCAAGGGCGTGGTTTAGGAACAAAAGTTGCCTTGATTACAGACGGACGTTTTTCAGGTGCATCTCGCGGTATATCAATTGGACATATTTCACCAGAAGCAGCAGAAGGCGGTCCAATCGCTTTAGTTGAGAATGGGGACACCATTACAATTGATTTACCGAATCGAACAATCAACTTAGAGGTTTCAGAGGAAGTTTTAGCAGAACGTCTTGAGAAATTGCCAGTGTTTGAACCGAAAATCAAACGTGGCTGGTTAGCAAGATATTCAAAATTAGTAACAAGCGCCTCAACTGGCGGCGTCATGAAGATCTAGTTAAAAAAATATATGTAAAAACGTTGATGAGGTTAAAGGGTTTAGAGCCTTGTATCTACCAGAGAGCCGGTCGTGCTGGAAGCCGGCGATACAACTAAATCCGACATCCCCTCGGAGTGAGCTATTAAACGCGTGAACGCCATTAGATAGCTCCGGGCATAATCGAAGTGCTCGTTATTAATGAATAAATGATTTATGACACCGTATTGGATGTAAGTTTACTTGCATTGGTTCATAAATGCTTTCATTTATTCGCGAGGTAGCAATTTTATTGCTATAAACAAGGGTGGTACCATGAAAAGTCTTTTTCATCCCTACGTAAGGTAGTTCTTTGCGTGTGGAGAAAAGGGCTTTTTATTATTTTTCACGATATTAAAATAGTTTTTCACTATTTTAACTACATGAAGGAGGCTTATTTTGATGAGTGCGAATGTTTCTATCAATGAAAAAGAAGAAGTAGTTACAACAGCTGAAGCTGAAACAACTTTTCAACCGAAAGATGGTGCCGACGTTTTAGTTCAGGCGTTACATGATCAAGGTGTCGAGATTATTTTTGGTTATCCAGGCGGTGCGGTCCTTCAAATTTATGATGCGATGTACAAAAATCCAATTCGTCATATTTTAACAAGACATGAGCAAGGAGCCATTCACGCAGCAGAAGGGTATGCGCGTGTATCAAATAAACCTGGTGTGGTGATTGCAACAAGTGGACCCGGAGCGACAAACTTAGTAACAGGTATTGCGGATGCGATGATCGATTCTATTCCACTGGTTATTTTCACTGGTCAAGTAGCTACTTCTGTTATAGGTACAGATGCCTTCCAAGAAGCTGACATTATGGGGATTACTACACCAATCACAAAGCACAATTATCAAGTGCAAGATGTAAATGATATTCCACGTATCGTTCAAGAAGCATTCCATATTGCGAATACGGGGCGTAAAGGGCCAGTAGTTGTTGACTTCCCGAAAAATGTTTCACAAATGCTATTTGATGTGGAAAATCCACCTAAAGCACCTGAAGACATTTATTTACCTGGATACCAACCAACATACAAACCAAATTATTTACAAGTTCAAAAGGCTATCCAAGCAATTTCTTTAGCGAAAAAGCCACTTATTTTAGCTGGAGCAGGCGTTCTTTTTGCAGATGCACGCAACGAATTAACGACTTTTGCTGAAAAATATCGTATCCCAGTAACCAATACATTACTAGGTCTTGGCTCTTTCCATGGAGAGCATGAATTGTTTGTTGGTATGGCGGGGATGCATGGTACAGCGACAGCCAATATCGCTATTACAAAATCAGATTTACTACTAAATATTGGTGCTCGCTTTGATGATCGTTTAACGGGTAACTTAGCGACATTCGCACCAAATGCAACCATTATCCATATTGATATCGACCCTGCAGAAATTGGTAAAAACGTTCCGACAGATATTCCAATCGTGGCTGATGCGAAGGAAGCATTAAAATCATTATTGAAAAAAGACTTTGAAGGCCCAGATACAGCTGATTGGTTAAACTTTTTAGAAAATCATGCAAACGAATATCCACTTTGGTATTCGAAACAAGCGAGTGATTCAGAAGTGTTACCGCAGGAAGCGCTAGAGCTTGTGCATCGAATTACTGAAGGAGAGGCGATCGTTACTACAGACGTTGGTCAGCATCAGATGTGGGCTGCTCAATATTATCGCTTAAACAACGATCATGGATGGGTAACGTCTGGTGGACTTGGTACGATGGGCTTCGGCTTCCCAGCTGCAATTGGCGCCCAATTTGCGAAGCCAGACAAAAAAGTTGTTTCAATTGTAGGAGATGCAGGTTTCCAAATGACTGCACAAGAGCTCTCACTATTAAAAGAATTCAACTTACCAGTAAAAATTGTGATTTTAAATAACAGTTGCCTTGGAATGGTACGTCAATGGCAACAAACCTTCTACGAGGAACGTTATTCATCGTCACTTATGCCGATTCAACCAGATTTTGTGAAATTAGCGGATGCCTATGGCATTAAAGGCTATCGTATCAACACAATTGACGAAGCAGAAAGTATTTTCCGTGAAGCACTTCTTTCTGATGAGCCAGCGTTAATCGATTGTCGCGTAAAACAGCTTGAATGCGTTTATCCGATGGTTGCACCAGGCAAAGGTTTACATGAAATGATTGGGGTGAAAAAGAATTGAAACGAGTAATTACAGTAACGGTGATTAATCAAAGCGGTGTCCTAAACCGTGTAACAGGCTTACTTATGAAGCGTCAATTCAATATTGAATCGATCACAGTTGGTCATACTGAACAGCCTAACTTCTCCAAAATGACATTTGTTGTAAATGTAGAAGACGAGAGCAAAATTGAACAACTTGTAAAGCAATTATCGAAGCAGATTGACGTGTTAAAGGTCAATGACATTACAGATAAATCCATCGTGCTTCGTGAGCTAGCGCTTGTGAAGGTCATTTCACCACCAAATTTACGACTTGAAATGAACTCAATTGTTGAGCCGTTCCGTCCGCAAATTATTGATACAGCGAAAAACGTTGTCACCTATCAAGTGGTAGGAAATCCAGAAAAAATTGATGCTTTCATCGAGTTAATTCGCCCATACGGCATTAAAGAGTTAACACGTACGGGTGCAACAGCATCTGTTCGTGAAACACAAAAAATACCGAATACGCAGCTCTCTATTTTAAAATAGTTTGCATATAAATTGAAAGCTTTGAATGTATGTCCGCGTTTAGTGGCATGCGGCTAAAGCTGGACCCAAAAAACAAACATACTTTAGGAGGAAACAAACAATGACTACAATGTACTATGAACAAAACATCAACGAGGACGTATTAAAAGGGAAAAAAATCGCAATCATCGGTTACGGTTCACAAGGTCATGCACATGCACTAAATCTTAAAGAATCAGGT
Source organism: Lysinibacillus sp. NPDC048646 (assembly GCF_050272295.1). Classification (NCBI taxonomy): domain Bacteria; kingdom Bacillati; phylum Bacillota; class Bacilli; order Caryophanales; family Bacillaceae; genus Lysinibacillus; species Lysinibacillus sp. NPDC048646. The sequence goes on along the minus strand of NZ_JBNNLZ010000018.1, from coordinate 76,629 downwards.
TTCGATGTAGTAGTAGGTGTGCGTCCAGGCGGATCTTTTGATGCAGCAAAAGCTGATGGAATAGACGTGAAAACTGTAGCTGAGGCTGCACAAGAAGCAGACGTAATCCAAATTTTACTTCCTGATGAGCGTCAAAAAGCAGTATATGAAGCTGAAATCGCACCATACCTAGAAGCAGGTAAAGCACTTATGTTTGCACATGGCTTCAACATTCACTTCGGTCAAATCACGCCACCAGCTGATGTTGACGTATTTTTAGTAGCACCAAAAGGTCCAGGACACTTAGTTCGTCGTCAATTCCAACAAGGTGCGGGTGTACCAGGTCTTTTCGCCATCTATCAAGATGCCACTGGTCAAGCAAAAGATTTAGCACTTGCTTACGGTAAAGGGATAGGCTCTGCTCGCGGTGGTTTACTTGAAACAACATTCAAAGAAGAAACTGAAACGGATTTATTCGGTGAGCAAGCAGTACTTTGCGGTGGAGCAACACAATTAGTAAAAGCTGGTTTTGAAACATTAGTAGAAGCTGGTTATCAACCAGAACTTGCTTACTTCGAGACATTACACGAATTAAAATTAATCGTTGACCTAATGTTCGAAGGTGGTATGGCTACAATGCGTTACTCAGTATCCGATACAGCTGAGTGGGGTGACTATGTAGCAGGTCCACGCATCATCGACGATTCAGTAAAAGCACGCATGAAAGACGTATTAACTGACATCCAAGATGGTACATTCGCTCGTCGTTGGATTCAAGAAAACGAAAATGGTCGCCCTGACTACACGAAATTCAAAGAAGCGGGTGCCAACCACCAAATCGAAGAAGTTGGTACTAAACTACGTGCTATGATGCCGTTCATCAACGAAGGGAAAGAAAAAGTAGTGAGAGAAGTGAGCGTTAGTGCAAAAAATTGATATTTTTGATACAACACTTCGCGACGGCGAACAATCTGCTGGTATTAACTTAAATACTGTTGAAAAGATTGAAATTGCCAAGCAACTAGAACGTCTAGGTGTCACTATTATTGAAGCAGGTTTTCCTGCTTCATCACCTGGTGACTTCGATGCCGTCAACCGTATTGCGGACACTGTCAAAAATTCTATCGTGACAGGCCTTGCACGCTGTGTGCAAAAAGATATTGATACAACATGGGAAGCGATAAAAGTAGCTGAGCAGCCACATATTCATATTTTTTTAGCAACATCTCCCATTCATATGGAGTACAAGTTAAAAAAATCACCAGAGCAAGTGGTTGAGCAAGCAGTAGAAGCTGTGAAATATGCGAAAAAATTCTTTCCACTTGTGCAATGGTCTGCAGAGGATGCGTTCCGCTCAGATCGCGAATTTTTAGTTCGTGTTATGAATGAAGTCGTTGCTGCCGGAGCTACGACGATCAATGTCCCTGATACAGTTGGCTATGCATCTCCTCAGGAATACGGTGCATTGTTCAAATTTCTACTTGAAAACGTGAAAGGTGCAGAACATGTTAAATTCTCAGCACACTGCCACGATGACCTAGGAATGGCGACTGCTAACACAATCGCTGCCATCGAAAATGGTGCAACACAAGTTGAAGGCACCATTAACGGTATCGGAGAGCGGGCTGGAAACGTTGCGCTTGAAGAAATCGCTGTTGCCCTCCATATTCGTAAAGACATTTATCCTGTTGAAACAGGCATTCACTTACAAGAAATTAAACGTACGTCTCAATTAGTAAGTAAATTAACAAATGTGGTCATTCAACCGAATAAAGCAATTGTCGGGAAAAATGCATTTGCTCATGAATCTGGTATTCACCAAGATGGTGTGCTAAAAAATCCTGAAACGTACGAGATCATTTCACCTGCACTTATTGGTGAGGGAGAAGTACCTCTTGTACTCGGTAAACACTCTGGACGCGCTGCATTCCGTGACCGTGCGGACACAATGGGCTTTAATCTTTCAGACGAAAAGCTCAATAAAGCATTTGTTGAATTTAAAAAGCTTGCAGATCGCAAAAAAGAGATTACAGAAGAAGATTTACTAACACTTCTTACAGAGCAGCAAGTACAAATTGAGGATGTGCCGCTATTTGAATTGAAAATGGTTCAAGTACAATACGGAACAGAAAATATTCCAACTGCAACTGCAACGGTATTTACACCAGAGGGCAGTACGAAAAATGTTGTGGCTACGGGTTCAGGTTCAGTGGAAGCCATTTTCAATACGCTTGAACAGCTTGTTCCAGGAGTCGTTAATGTTATCGACTACCGTGTGAAATCTGTCGGCAAGGGACGTGATGCACTTGGTGAGGCCGTCATTAATATTCGTTACGATGGTGTATCAACGACTGGTCGAAACTCATCACAAGATGTATTGGAAGCCTCTGCTAAAGCTTATTTAAATGCCATCAATCGTCATTTAATTCAAGTAAGCCTTCGTGCACAACAAGTGATTTAATTGTACTTGATTTACTTAAAGTCTCTCATTTGCAAAAAGCGGGTGAGAGTCTTTACTAAAATAGTGGTACCTTGACAGGCATTTAAACTATAGAAAGAAAGGTGTTTTTACGATGGAGAAAAAAATTACAGTACTTCCTGGTGACGGAATTGGACCAGAAGTTGTTGCTTCTGCTGTACGTGTATTACAAGTAATTGGCAAGCGTTTCAACCATACATTTCATTTAGGCTATGCAACAATCGGAGGCGCTGCCATCGACCAACACAATAATCCATTACCAGATGAAACAATTGAAATGTGTGAAGGCAGTGACGCCATTTTGCTTGGAGCTGTAGGTGGTCCGAAATGGGATAATAACCCACCTGAGTTGCGACCAGAAAAAGGATTATTACGTATTCGCAAGCACTTTGACTTATTCGCAAATTTACGTCCGGTAAAGGCGTTCCCGAGTTTACTAGATGCTTCACCATTAAAACGGGAAGTAGCCGAAAACGTAGATTTAATGATCGTACGTGAACTAACAGGCGGCGTATACTTCGGGGAACCACGTATGCGTACTGAAAATGGCGCAATTGATACAACAGTTTATTCAACAGCAGAAGTTGAACGTATTGTTGAAAATGCCTTTGAATTAGCACGTTTACGTGGAGGCAAATTATGCTCTGTCGATAAAGCAAATGTACTTGAAACAAGTCGCTTATGGCGCGAAGTTGTAGAAACGAAGAAGAAAGACTATCCAGATGTACGAGTTGAGCATAACTTAGTGGATTCTGTAGCAATGAAATTGATTACAAATCCTGGCCACTATGATGTCATTGTTACGGAAAACATGTTTGGCGATATTTTAAGTGATGAAGCATCCGTAATTACAGGTTCACTTGGTGTATTACCATCAGCGTCAATCCGTGGCGATAACTTTGGCCTTTACGAGCCTGTTCATGGTTCAGCACCTGAAATCGCTGGTCAAGGTGTAGCAAACCCAGCTGCAACGATTCTTTCTGTTGCTATGATGCTACAATACTCATTCGGTCTAATAGATGAGGCAGCAGAAATCGAACGAGCAGTAAGTGCTGTATTTGATGATGGTTATTTCACTGCAGACCTTACACGTAATGGTGGTCGCACACTATCTACAAATGAATGGACAGATAAGGTGATTAACGAGATTGATACTAGCTTTGTATCAGAAAGTATTATGACAACATACATTTAAGAAATAGGTGAAGACAATGGGCAAAAATATAATTGAAAAGATTTGGGATAAACATGTTGTTTATCAGGAAGAGGGCAAACCGGACCTGTTATATATTGATCTTCATTTAATTCATGAAGTTACTTCTCCGCAAGCTTTCGAAGGTTTACGCTTGAACGGACGCAAAGTGCGCCGTCCAGATTTAAGCTTTGCAACGATGGATCATAATGTGCCTACAAAGAATTTACCGACGATCACTGATCCAATTGCACGCAATCAAATTGAAACATTAGCGAAAAATGCTGCTGAATTTGGTGTTGAGCTTGCAGGTATGGGGCACCCCGATCAAGGAATTGTACACGTTATTGGACCAGAGTTAGGGTTAACACAGCCCGGAAAAACAATTGTTTGTGGGGATTCGCATACATCTACGCATGGTGCATTCGGTGCCATTGCATTCGGTATCGGTACATCCGAGGTAGAGCATGTTATGTCTACACAAACGTTGTGGCAAAACAAGCCAAAAACGATGGAAATTCGAGTAGAAGGAGAGCTTCCTGGAGGAGTTGCTGCAAAAGATATTATTTTAGCGATTATTTCTAAATTCGGCATTGGCGTTGGCACAGGCTATATTGTGGAGTTTACTGGAGAGGCAATCCACAAACTTTCTATGGAAGAACGTATGACAATTTGTAATATGTCCATTGAAGCAGGGGCAAAGGCAGGGCTTGTGTCTCCCGACCAAATTACAGTTGACTACATCCGCAGTCGTCGCTATGCACCACAGGGTGAAAAATTTGAAGAAGCATCAACATACTGGTTAAGTCTAGCTTCTGATATGGACGCTTCGTATGATGAAGTTCGCATCATCAAAGCCGAAGAAATCGAGCCAATCATCACATGGGGAACGAACCCTTCTATGGGCTCAGGTGTTTCTAAACAAGTGCCAATGCAAGCGGATTACCAGGACGAGTCAGATAGAGCTGCACTTCGTAAAGCACTTGCCTATATGGGCTTAGAAGAAGGGCAACCACTAACTTCAATCGATATCCAGCACGTATTTATCGGTTCATGCACAAACTCACGTTTAAGTGATTTACGCGCAGCAGCAAGTATCATTCAAGGACGAAAAGTACATGGAAATGTAACGGCAATCGTTGTACCTGGATCTCATACAACGAAAAAGCAAGCAGAGGCTGAAGGATTAGACAAAATCTTTACAGATGCAGGTTTTGAATGGCGTGAATCAGGTTGTTCGATGTGCTTAGCGATGAATGATGATGTTGTTCCAGCTGGTGAACGCTGTGCATCAACATCAAATCGTAACTTCGAAGGTCGTCAAGGTACAGGCGCTCGTACACATTTAGTATCGCCACAAATGGCAGCAGCGGCAGCGATTGCAGGCCATTTCGTTGATGTACGCGAATTCGTAAAGGAAACTGTGTAAGGACCTGATTGACACGGAAAGGATGATTGAAAATGGAACCAATTAATATCGTAAATAGTGTCATTACACCATTAGATCGCAAAAATGTTGACACAGACCAAATTATTTCAAAAGAGTTTTTAAAACGGATTGAGCGTACAGGTTTTGGTCAGTTTTTATTTTACCATTGGCGCTTTGATGCTCAAGGTAATGAAATTAAAGACTTCGTATTAAATCAACCTGAATTTAAGGACTCCAAAATTTTAGTAGCTCAAGATAACTTCGGTTGTGGTTCTTCTCGTGAACACGCACCATGGGCAATTTTAGACTATGGCTATAATGTAGTCATCGCACCATCATTTGCTGATATCTTTCATAATAACTGCTTCAAAAATGGCATATTGCCTATCAAGTTAACAGAAGCAGAGTGTGATGAAATTTTAGCAAAAGGTTTAGCAAAGCCTTATAGCGTGGAAGTAAATCTTGTAGCACAAACGGTAACGGGTAAAGATGGCCAGGTTTATCGTTTTAACATCGATTCTTATTATAAAGAAACGTTATTAAATGGTTGGGATGAAATTGCGCTAACAATTAAATACGAAGAACAAATTACTGCGTATGAAGCAAAACGACTAACGTACTAATAGACGAAGGAGTTGTCTCAGGAAACATTTGAGATGACTCCTTTTTTGTTAGAAGGTGTACAATTTTACCTGAAGATTGTGCGATTTTTTTAGATAAGGGGCTTTTCCGATACTCATTTCATAAAAATAAGCTTATTATATTAGTAAAAGGGGGGAGAGAGATGGATACATTATTACAAGAAATAACAAATTGGATCGGAACAACGAATGAAAGGATTGTTATTGGTATTTCAGGTCATGGTGCTGCTGGGAAAACAACATTTGCCAATAGGCTCGTAAAACAACTAAATCAACATGAAGTGAATTACATGAATACAGATCCATATATTGTTAGTTCAAACATAAGAAGTCAAGTAATTATCGACTATACATATCAAAACGAAAATCATCGTTATAAAATGACAGCTTGCCATCCATCTGCGCATCATTTACCTTCTTTAGAAAGAGATGTTCGGATGCTTAGAGATGGTTTAAATCTATATACAATCGATACGCATTATATGAAAAGCGAATTACTTTCTTCGCAAAACAGCGTATCGATTGTAGAAGGAATGAGTGTTGCATTTGTGAATCCAGCTTTATTTGATTTGAAAATTTATTTCTATACCGATGGTGAAACGGAATTAATGAGAAGGTCAAGTCGCGATATTGTTGAAAGGGGAATGGATATAAATTATTTAAGGCAGTCACATGAAGAACGTCGTATTCAGTACGAGGTCTTTATGCAGCCATATAGCCAACATTTTGATATTATTATTAAAACTTCTGATGCAGCAATTACGCTAGAAAAAAATACATTTACATTTAAATAATCATGTGTTTTGAACAACTTAATTATTTTTCTAGAAAATTAATTATTGTTGCTCATCAAGTCGCTTACATACTTTAGAGGAAAGAGGTAGAAATATGATTACTGTTATTGGCAGTTTAAATATGGATTTAGCTGTGCAGATGGGTGTTCTTCCTAAGCAAGGAGAAACAATATTCGGGGAACAATTTCAAACAATCCCAGGCGGAAAGGGGGCAAATCAGGCAGTTGCAGCGGCGCGCTTAGGCAGTCAAGTAAATATGATTGGATGTGTGGGGACAGATAGCTTTGGTGAAACTTTATGTACCGTTTTACAACAGGAGCATATTCATACAGAAAATATAGCAACAGCTTCAGTACCCACTGGTATTGCAAATATTCTATTATACAACAACGATAATCGTATTATTGTTGTACCAGGTGCTAATTATGAATTGAAACCAGCTCACTTAGAAGCTGCAAAAGAGCTTATCCAACAAAGTCAAATGGTAATCATGCAGCTCGAAATTCCAATGGAAACGACTGATTATGCATTAAAGTTATGTAAAGAAGCGAATGTACCCGTATTATTGAATCCAGCACCAGCGGCGAATTTTGACATGCGATGGATGGAAGAAATTACGTATATTACGCCAAATGAAACAGAGTGTTCACTTTTGTTTGGCGATGACTTTGATGAGGTGCTGAAAAGATATCCGAATAAGATGATCATAACACTTGGTAGTGATGGTGCACGTTATTTTGATGGTGAGTATCCGATTCATATACCAGGATTTATGACAAAGGTCGTGGATACTACAGGTGCTGGCGATACGTTTAACGGTGCATTAGCTCATGCATTCGTAGAGGGTCAAACGTTGGAGGAGGCAGTGTATTTTGCCAATATAGCCGCGTCTTTATCTATTGGAAAATTTGGTGCTCAAAGTGGCATGCCAACTCTTGAAACCGTATACGCACGTATGGCTGGCTTAGAAGAGTAAATACAAAAGTCCCTATGTGAGTTTTGGGTGTAGGTCTTTATATAGTTGTTGTATATTTAGCTAGGTTCGAGAGATATTGCTCAACATTATTTAATAAAAAATATCATTTCTTTATGTCTGGTTAACGCATAAATATTGACGAAGATGGTTATTTATCATAAGAAATAACTACTATTTGTGACAGTTGGACATAAGTATATTGTCCTTTTTGTTTATTCTCCTTAGTACCATGTATAGGAAATCGATTAGTTTCATTTATAATAGAACTATAGATATATACGAAAGAGGTTTTGCGGATGACAAATAGGGACAATATTCCACTTGAATATACAGCCTCAGCGAATAATATTTTGCCACAGCTTGTAGACCGTTTGCGTCAATTGTACGGCATTATTGCACAAAATACATATGTAAAAGATACGGCTAAACATTTAAATCGAATCATCCAAGATGCTAACAATCAAACAATGATTCTGATTGTTGGGAAAGAGCGTGTCGGGAAAACAACGCTTGTAAATGGTCTTCTTGGTCGCTCTGTTTTATCTGTAAATGATAAAAACCCTACAGGTGTTAACACGTTTTTACGATACGGAGAGCATGAGGAAGTAAAGGCGTATTTCTTAGATGGTGTGGTGGCGGTATTTGATATGAGTAAATTGGAGTTACTCACAACTGGCGATACATTTGCATCACAAATTCTACGCGAACATTTAGATTATTTAGAGGTATATCTGAAGAATGATTTATTGAAATCAGTCACAATTATTGATTCTGTTTCACTAGAAGCAGGAGGTGGAGAAATGGCTTATTTCTCCGAGTCACTTATCAACCGGGTCGACGAAATATTTTGGGTATTACGTTCTGGTTCAAAGGCTATTAATGCAGAAATTTTATTAATCGAAACGTTAAAAAATAAAGGTGTTGAACCTCTTTGTGTGATTAACGGCATTGATACAAATGATGATCCAGAGGCGTTTATGAGGGCTGAAAAAGAACGCATTGGACAATTAATGAGTGATTTCGTCGCAATTTCTGCAACGAATGCCCTTGAAGCACAACAATCTGATAATGAAGAGCTTTGGCATAAGAGCCGATACGATAATCTGATTGCACAAATTCATCGTGTTGCTGCGAATAGTGATAAGAAAACGTACGCCATTTTAATTCGCTTCTTGCAATGGCTAGAGCGATTCCGCTTCGAACTGACAGTTATTCCACAACGTGATCCATTCCAATCTGCTGTTGAAAACATTGAAAAATATGCTGGCGATACACAATTTGAGTTTTCACGTTACCAACGTGATTTAGCAATTGTCCAAGAATATGAACAAGAGTATGAACTGGTTGCAAATGTATTTAAAAAAGTTCAAACGCTTTATCAACTATTGCAAACTATCTCGCAAAATGATTATTTACAAGATGAAAATGTGGATAGTTTTACCGAAAGGGCCATCAGCTATCAGCAATTATTACGTGAGTATCGAAATATGCATAGTGAATATATGCGTGAATATGAACGATTGGACGCACAACATAAAAAAATTCATGGTAAAGGGCTTATGAAAGCTATTTTTGGCCATCATACGCAAAACGAATTTTTTAAGGACCGTGTCAATAAGTTAAATGAACAGCAAGTGGTATGCATTACACAATTTAATAAGGTGCAAGAAGCGGAAGCATCAATGCTTCAGGCGGTCTATTCGGTACAGAACTATTTGATGGATTTAACTAAAAAACGTTTGGGACGTATAGAGCAAAAAGTACAAGAGCTTAATCAGCAACGTGCTAAAGAAAAGCGCCAGTTAAAATTATATGCTGAAAAATTAAATGAATTTTCTTGTTTAATTGAAGCACAGGGTTATATAAAAGAGGTAATACAGCCATTTTTGATGGACGATAAACTGCCACTACGAGCTAAGGATCAAGAAATGCTGAAAGAAACAATCAACAACATCATGACCATTGATTTATCGAGAAATGGCTTACTTGCTCGTAGCCAAATGAATAATAAAATGGAAAACAAAGCCATACCTTTTGAGATGAAAGAAAAATATCTTTTACATACTTTAGCCTTAACGGAAACAGATGTAATATCAAACGATATCCCAGAAATACCTCGAAAATTGAATATACAATACAATAATGAATAATTATTCATGTAAAGAAGATGTCCTAAAAGTATGATTTTCCTTTTAGGGCATTTTTTTGTTTTAATAAGCTGTTCTTCTTCGCTTATGGTGAAAAATTTACGTTGTAGGTATGTCACCGTCAGTAGTATTTATCCAATTTCTTCGTTTCCCCAATTTCTAAAAACCCATTTTTTTTTATAGCTAGTTCCTCTTCAGATTGTTACCTCATTTTTTAAGACGTGCTTTATCTTTGCTTTGGAATGTAAGGATCACTACAACAATACAAGAAGGATGATTCTCATTCCGATTTAGTAACATAAATCTTTTTCCTTCCGTTGGTTCAATGGAGAAAAGAATTCACGAAAACATACTCAGAAAATGAAATGGGTATGTTTTTTGTCTGTGAACACGTCTTTTTTTGAGCCTGCTTTTGAAAATACTACTGCCATACAGCTAAGTAAGAGATTCTAAAAGACCACTGAGGATAATAAGAATGATTAAAAAATCATTACTAAAAGCCACAAAATGGTAGGGTTGCAGGTTATGCTTGAATGGAGTAATTGATACAGTGCGATTAACATTTGAGAAAAAGGTTACTTGCACTGGTATTTATGAGTACCAGTTTTGTAGGCATTTCGAAAGGAAAAGTGATAGAGATTAGTAGGGAATAAGTATATAATAATGTATATTAATTTTATTATTGGAAGGAAGTTCTATAGGTGATGAAAAGAGTTTTGCAATTTACTAGTGTATTTTTAATTGTAGTTAGTATTTTATTTGGTTTAACACAAATTTCAAGCTTAAATGAAGAACGTGAGGATATGAAGTATTGGAAAGAAGCAGCAAATGAAAATTATGGTAATGATCTTATCGAAGAAAAGTATATTTTACTTAAAGACATCTATGTATCTCATTTAACTATAACGTTAGCTTCGATTATATCTGTTATTCTATCCGGAATATTCTTTCTAGCCTTAGCTTCAATAATTACTTTACTTCAAGAAATAAATTCGAAAGTTAGGAAAATACCAGGAGATGACGATTTGGAATTGTTAAATTAATTGGTTGGAGGAGTAATATGCTAGTAAATCTAGATTGTCCCGTTGAATTGCTTGACTATCAACTGTATCAGAGTAAAAGCACAGGTAAGGTTTATTGTTCACTAAAATTTAACAACATATCTGAAAAGAGGATTAAAGGGATTAAAGCTAGTATATATTGCTTTGATCAATTTGGTGATCCGGTTGATTCGCAATTAAATAGCTATGAATATAAACTTCAATTAAAAGAATCAGTTCATAGTATGCGATTTTTTAGTACAACAGAAAAAATATTATTAGATAAATTTCCTAATACAAGGCAGATAGATATAGTTATTAATAAAGTTTTATTTGATGATCAAACGATGTGGACGAAGAATGAAACAGAACTGGAAAATATAGAGCTTGAGGAAATAAAAAACCCGAAGCAATTATCTTTTGTTAAAGCAGAAGCTGGAAATGATGCTAAGTATTTTTCACAAAAAATAGCGGATAAATGGATATGTGTTTGTGGGCGTCTTAATCTTGATACTATGGCAGCATGTAAACGGTGTAAAAAAGAAAGAGAAGAAGTGCTTGCGAAGTATAGTGATGAAGAGACCGTTAATCAAAATATCAAACTATTTGAAAAAGAAAAAGAAACGCTTAGAAAAAAAGGTTTAGCTGAACAGGAGCGTCTACAAGAATTATTTAAACAAAAAGTAAAAAAAATTTCTAAATACACCTTTATGCTTGGCACATTATTGTTATTTATCGGTTTTATTGTGTATGGTTTTATGACAAAGTTTACGTTTTCATGGGAAAACTATTTGTTGCTAAAAGATAAGGATAACGCCTTAATCGAGGCAGTGAAAGTTGAGGATTTAAAGAGGATAGAATTGCTACTTGATAGTGGGGCAAGCGTTAATTTTGTAAATGGTAAAGGTGAAAACTCAATAAGTGAAGCTATAAAATTACCGAATCAAACACTTGCAGTTTCTTTAATGAATAAAAATATGAGTAAGATTCGAATTGGTGAATCGAAAGATACGCTTGCACATATAGCAGTAAAAAATCAACAATTTGATATTTTAAAGGAACTCCATAAATTAGGATTTGATATGGGATTAGAAAATGAAAAGGGTGAAACTGTTCTTTACTCTGCAATTGAGAAGGGAAATAAAGATTTAGTTAATTATCTTATCGAAGATGTTAAAGTAAGTATTCTAGAACTTGATAGTGAGGGTAATAATATAATTCAAGTTGCTTTATTACATCAATTGAAAAATACAGAATTAATGAAGGATCTTTTGGGATTAGATATTGATTTTAAAAAAGAAAACACAGTAGAACAAAATACATATGAATCTGCTATTTTGACTCAAAATGTAGATATAGTTCGAGCATTTATGGATAAAGGGTTAGACTTAAATAATGTTGATAACGATGTAAATAATGCATTGCATATTTATATGTATACTGAAAAAGAGAATAGCTCATTTTTAACAGAGTTAATAAAAAAAGGTACGGATATCAATGGACTTAATAAACAGGGGCATACACCATTATATATTGCGATTCAAAATGGGGATAGAAATACCATTGAAGAATTATTGAAAAACAAAGTTGATGTTAATAATGTAACTAGTGATGGAGAAACAGCCATAGAGATAGCTGAAAAGTATGATAAATCATTAGTAGAATTATTTGAAAGAGGTAAACTAGTTGTAAAAATAGATGAAAAAAAGAATTTGTTCATGCTAAACGGTATCTCACTAGATTCTTCTAGACAAGATGTTATTCATCTGCTGGGTAACCCGAAAAGAAAAGAAAATGTTGACTCTATGTTTGGTCCTTTAGAATGTTATAAATATAATTTGAAAGGCGAAAGTGATAAAGAAGATTTAGAAACTGAAGTGTGTTTCACTAATGATAGAATTCAAATTATTAATTTTGAGTTAAGTAATAATCTGTTGAATGAAAAATGGTATAACGATTTGGGGGAACCATTTTCAGAGTCAGATGATTCCACTAATTTTTATCTTGAAGGTACTGAGCAATTATTATTATTTAAACATGCTGAAAATGTGGCATTTCTAAATTTTGCTGATTTTAATTTTTACTATTACTCTGGAATGGAAGATAAAATATCTTAGCTGTTATCTTGAATCTCTTATTAGATTCATATGAAAGGATGTGTCGTGTTATCACTACAATCGGGAATTTTTATGGCATTGGAAAGCGAGAATGCTCCTGTTTCTGAATGTGGGTGCGTTTTTGGTGTGAATAGTTAAAGGAGGCAATAAAAAACTCATCCACAAAATGGTGTGGATGAGTTTTCGCTTTACGCGTTGTTGTCAGGTGTAAAAGTGCGTGTTGCTAGTTCTCCATCGAGCATAAAGATCGCATTTGAATCATTTTCGATGCGTTCGATTTTATGAATTAATGTATCGAATGTAGATTCTTCTTCTACTTGTTCGTCAATAAACCATTTTAAAAATGCCATTGTTGCATGTTCGCGCTCATCTAATGCAATATCAGATAGGTTGTAAATGCGACGAGTGACCTCTTTTTCATGATTCAGCGCAGATTTAAAGGTATTTAAAATTGAATCAAAATTATTTTCTGGACTTTCAAAACCATAGATTGTTGCACGGTAGCCCATATCACTTAAAAAATTATAAAATTTCATGGCATGGAAGCGTTCTTCTTCAGCCTGTACTAAAAAGAAATTGGCAAAACCGTCATAGGCCTCATCTGTACAGTACGCTGCCATCGCCATATAGGCATGTGCAGAGTAAAATTCAAAGTTCATTTGATCATTCAGTGCTTTGTGTAGTTTTTCAGATAACATAAAAGTTTTCCTCCCTTTGCAGTAAATACCTTTTTACTTACTCCTTTAGTATATAGTGTATTAAGGCTGCCGTACAAAAAAATATGTTTTTCATTGTAATATTTGCAAAAAACAATTGATATTGGTTCTCAATTAGAATATTTAGTCAAACTCTTTTTTAAATCGCCATATAATCTCTAAAAGATTGGTAAATAAATTTGAATAACATCATAGTATGTATACGAATGAAGGTCATAAAAGATTCTTAAAGTCCGTATTGAGATTCGTCTGTCAATGCTTAATGATAAAAAAATTCGCCCAGACATGGTGTCAAGGCGAATTTTTTAAGTACAATTATGCATGTTTCTTTTGGTTTTTCACACCTACTAAGTAGCCACCTAATGCAATACCAACTAGTACAACCCAGAAAGTGACCTTCCAAACCGTTGAGTGAGGAAATTCGTGTGGAATCACACCTAGTTTTTCATGTGCTAATGTCAGAACAGCAAGCTTCACACCAACCCAGCCAACGATTAGAAAGGCCGCTGTTTCCAGTGAAGGGAATTTATCAAGAACACGAACGAACCAACGTGCAGCAAATCGCATCATAATAACCCCGATAATGCCACCTAAGAACATGACACCGAATTGTCCTGCGTTAATGCCACCAATATCAAAGTCACCTAAGTGTGGTAGTGTTACAGCAATTGCAACTGCTGCTAGAATGGAATCGACAGCAAAGGCGATATCGGCAAGTTCGACTTTTACAACAGTCATCCAGAAACCAGATTGTTTTTTCGACTCCTTAATTTCTTCGGAATCCTGAGAGGCTTTGCGCGAATCATAAATGTGCTTTATCGACATGAATAATAGGTAAGCGGCTCCGATTGCTTGAATTTGCCAATAGTTAACAAGTACTGTGATTAGGAATAATGCAGCAAATCGGAAAATAAATGCTCCAACTAAACCATATAATAATGCCTTTTGTTGTTGGACTTTTGGTAAATGCTTCACCATGACAGCCATTACGACTGCATTATCTGCGGCTAATAAGCCCTCAAGAACGATTAATACGACAAGTACCCATGCGTATTCTAATAATATTGCTTCCAAATTTGTTTCCTCCTTTATAATTGGAAAAGAATAGAATGTATTGCTTTTTACCAATTTTAAATTTTTTAGGCAAAAGAAAAAGACCCATGCCTAAAAAATAGGCAAAGGTCTTGCTAAGCAATTATCTGGCGTTTTTCCAGATAATTATTTTGTACCTGTTACTCTTTTGGTACAGAAACCATCTAGTAGATGGTTTTGCTATCACACCCGATGGCAATTGCCATGTAATGACGAAATGTGAAACCAGATGTATCGCTCACATCTGCTAGCTACTCCCCTTTGACAAAATTGTCAAAAGCTATTCAGTTCTTCTTACATAGGATTATATCATGAGTGTGATGAAAAGCAAAAGGAAATATAGCAATAAATTGAAAATTATTTTTCCGAACAGTTCTAACAAATGGTACTATTAAATGATACGTGAAAATTTATTAACAACTTAGAGGGGAGTCCTATATGTATAAAAAATTTTTCTCATATTACAAACCACATAAACGATTATTTGTCATCGACTTTTCGAGTGCAATCATTGTGGCAATGTTAGAACTTGCCTTTCCTTTAGCTGTGCAGTGGTTTATTGATGGGCTACTGCCAACAGGGGATTGGGACACGATTGTCAAAGTCAGTGTATTGTTATTACTCGTTTATGTACTTAGCACAGCATTAAACTTTATCGTTAACTATCTTGGGCATAAATTAGGTATTAATATTGAAACGGACATGCGCCAAGAGTTGTTCAACCATGTGCAGCGTCAATCATTTCGATTCTTTGATAATACGAAAACGGGTCATATTATGAGTCGTATTACAAATGATTTATTTGATATCGGCGAGTTTGCTCACCATGGACCGGAGGATTTATTCATTGCAGTCATGACGTTTGTTGGTGCTTTCGCTATAATGTTCAATGTTAATCCGACACTTGCTCTGATTGCAGCCATTATGGTGCCGTTTTTAACGTGGCTTGTCACTTTCAGTAATGTGAGAATGAACAAAGCGTGGAAAACGATGTACGGTAAGATCGCTGATGTCAATGGACGTGTGGAAGATAGTGTGTCTGGTGCACGCGTTGTGAAGTCATTTACAAATGAAGCTTTTGAAATGGAACGCTTTAAAGAACAAAATGGCCTTTTCCGCTCCGCAAAACTATACGCTTATAAAATAATGTCAGGTACACACTCAAGTATTTATATGATGACACGTTTATTAACTTTGGTCGTACTTGTTGTCGGTGCTTGGTTAAGCTTTAATGGAAAATTATCTTATGGAGAACTTGTAAGCTTCGTATTGTATACGAATGTTCTCATCAAACCAATTGACAAAATTAGTGCCTTACTAGAACTTTATCCGAAAGGTATGGCTGGTTTTAAACGTTTCCGTGAGCTTGTGGAGCAGGAGCCTGAAGTACAGGATAAAGAGGGAGCGAAGGAAGTCACACATTTATGTGGAGATATAGCGTTTAAAGATGTTCATTTTAATTACGACACGGCTAAAACTGTTTTAAATGATATTTCGTTTGACATACGTGCTGGACAAACGATTGCTTTTGTTGGTCCATCTGGAGCTGGGAAAACGACTATTTGTTCGCTTATTCCGAGATTTTATGATGTCAGCAGTGGTGCAATTACAATTGATGGTTTGGATGTGCGAAATATGACACAGGCCTCACTACGTGCACAAATTGGCATCGTGCAGCAGGACGTTTTTTTATTTACAGGTACCATTCGTGAAAACATTGCCTACGGTCGATTAGATGCAAGTGAGGAAGATATTCAAGAAGCTGCCAGAAAAGCGCATTTAGAGGCGTTTATCGCGGAGCTTCCAGATGGCTATGATACACAAATCGGGGAGCGTGGTTTAAAATTATCAGGCGGTCAGAAACAACGCCTAGCAATAGCTCGTATGTTTTTGAAAAATCCACCAATATTAATTTTAGATGAAGCAACTTCAGCGTTGGATACTGAAACGGAAATGATTATTCAGCAGTCATTAACAGAGCTTGCAGAAAATCGGACGACGCTTGTCATTGCTCATCGCCTTGCTACAATTCGTAATGCAGACCGCGTTCTTGTTGTTACCCCGAATGGAATTGAAGAGGATGGTACTTATGATGAACTTGTTGCTCAAAATGGCATTTTTGCCAAGCTTCATCATATACAGTTCCGAAAAGGGCAAGGAGAACAAACGATGCAGGAATTTGTTGACATTACGTAATAACTCCTAGGTATAGCACTAAAAAAGTTTCAGATTAATGAAGAAATAGTGTTTGCGACACTCCGCTGAAAACAAGACAAAAAAGAATCCTGAAGATTATGCAAGGGGAGGCTCTTTAACAGTCGGCGGAGTGTGATTTACTTTTTCAGGTAATAACAACCATTCAAAGACCAAGGGGCTTTATAATGCGCCCTTGTTTCTTTTTTTTGCAGCTACTCATTTATCGTTTCACCAAATGTCTTTCGTCCAGGATTGACTTTATTTACATGGACATCAATCTTACTAATCGAATCAGATGTTAATTTTATTTTGCCATCTTTTTGTAATTTTTTCCATAACTTAACGTCTGTACGATAAAGCACTTCTGAGAGGCGGTAAATGTCAATATCCTTTTTCAATGCCTCTTCATAGGTAGTTTTTATTTCTTTTTTGACTACTTGTATTGTTTTTTTTCTGATTTGATCTGCTGTAAGTTTACCTTTAAAGCCATTCACGGTTACATCATAGTGTAATTCTATCTCAAATGTCACCTGATTGTTTTTAATAATAGGATGAATATCCACACCTATTTTTTTCAATGTTGTTGTTAAATAATCGCGCTCTTCACCATCCAATTTAAAGGTTAATTCACCTCTTTTTGTCTCATTATTCATCCATTGCATACCTCTTACAGCCTCATCCTTGATAAAGCCTTTAAAACCATCTTTTGAAAGAATCCCTATACCTGTTAACGCAGTTTCCTCAGACGATTGATTCGTTGTCTCCCAATTTTTGTTAATAGTCACTAATGGAAGACTAACCTCATGACTCGGTTCATTTAAGCCAATAATTAACTTTCGTAAATTAATCGGTTCAACTAAAGACTCTTGTGTATGTGTATTGAGTGGATTACTCAGTTTCGATGCAGTCAGAGATTTATTTATGATAGGTGTTATTAAAAGGATTTCTTCAATGGGATCCTGT
This sequence comes from Lysinibacillus sp. NPDC048646, assembly GCF_050272295.1. Lineage (NCBI taxonomy): Bacteria > Bacillati > Bacillota > Bacilli > Caryophanales > Bacillaceae > Lysinibacillus > Lysinibacillus sp. NPDC048646. The sequence continues at coordinate 58,868 of NZ_JBNNLZ010000018.1, read as the reverse complement.
GTGCAGTATGCCCAAATTTGATATCTTGTTTCCCGATGTCGTAAAAAACTATCAATAATTGGTATAGCATGCTCACTTTTCATCGCTTCCTCAGATAAAATGAAATAGGTCATATGCCCCCAAAATACTTTTTGGTCGATGGAGCGATATAATTTAAAAAAAGCTTCCTCCATCGTTTTACCCTTTGCACGTCCAATTTCAGCCTGTGTTGCTTGTGGATTCGGATTCGGTCGCTCAGATTTTGCTACAGTTGAAAAATCAATAATTTGCATAAATATTTCATATTCATCATCCTTGAAATCTATACCGACTCCATGAATATAGAACATTTTTTGTGGCTCGGATGCATCCCAGCATCCTGAAAGTAATGTAACGACAAGAAATAAAAGGAAGATAGTCTTTTTCCTCATTTTTTTTCCTCGCTTTTAGAAGTACGAGTGTTATCTTGAGGGGCAAGTGACTTAGGGCGCTCTTCATAGCCTTTTGGTGATACGCGAAAGATGGATTTTTTGATGGTTGCCCATTCTAAATCTCCCGCAAGATTCATGTAAGGGAAACCGAATATCCTGATATTACATAGGTAGAGAAGTGTGAAATAGAGCGAAATGAAAAATCCAAATAGGCCTAAAAAGGCACTCAAAAGAATAAAGGCTACTCGTAGTATACTGATGGTGGTTACAAGTGATTGATTGACAAGCGTAAATGATGCAATAGTTGATATAGCAATAATAACAATCATTTCTGGGCTCGTAACACCTGCACGTATGGCCGCATCCCCAATTATTAACCCACCAACGACACTTATCGTGCCGCCAATAACGGAGGGGAGCCGTAAGCCTGCTTCACGAAACAGCTCAAACATCAGTAGCATAATGAGCATCTCAAGAGATGAAGGAAGTGGAAGGCCAGTTTTCGCTTGTACGATGGTTGCTAATAACTGCAATGGTAACTGATTCTGGTGATAAGTCGTTAAAGATAACCAAAAAGCAGGTAGAAGCAAGCCAATTAAAATACCAACAATCCGTAATAATCGTTCAAGTGAGCTGAAAATAACAGGATACTCATTATCTTCTGCGGACTTTAAAAGTAAAAATAAATTAACCGGTGTAATCATGGCATATGCTACACCGTCTACAAAGATTATGAATCGTCCTCTCACAAGTGCTTGAATTGCATAATCTGGCCGTCCAGTATAATCGAATTTCGGGAATAATTTTGAATTTTTATTGATCCGTTCCATCAATAAATCACCACTAAATACAATGTCTGTGTCCACTGCTGCTAATTGCTTTTTGATGCCATGTAAAATGTCCAAATCAACAATATCTTCAAAATAAAGAATGGCTACTGTTGTCTTTGAGCGTTCTCCTAAAGTCATTTTTTCGACACATAAAGAATTAGTAGGGAGCCGTTTCCGTAATAATGCGATATTGACGGAGATATCTTCAATAAAGTTGTCCCTAGGACCTTTTACAAGAACTTCCATTCTTGTCTCTTCGGGATTTCGATTGGGTTTTTTCGCGATATTACTTGCGAATAAAAGTCCCTCATCTTCAAAATAAAGCAGGAGATACCCGGTGTATACAAGTGATATGGCTTCTGCCTTATCAGTTACTGGTATTAAATTTGGTATGTGCAATTGTGTGTTTATGCCTTCTTCAATGGATTTATCTGCTAAAATATCAAAAAAATGCTGAATACGTTCAATAATGACTTCATTAAGTAATTGCTGATCAATCATCGCATTACAAGTAATGAACTGTACTTTGTGTTGGTGAAATGTATATTCTTGAAATACAATATCGGCTGATTTATGGAATAATTGTTTTAAGGTGTTTAAATCTATGGCCTTATCCACCTGGGGCATTAGGATTCACCGCTTTCCATTTCTTGTTTATCAGGTTTAACCTTTTTAGATGACTTATCTGATATGAAAGCTACAATTACTAAAAAAATTGATAATAGTAAAAAGAAAACAAAAGTAGATGTCAATATATAATTCCCTTTAACCTTTAAAAATATGTTTTCATTCAACATCATGAGCGGTAAACACAGGAAGAAGAAGGGAGGAGCAAGCATTTTCCATATGCGCTTCGGGTCTCCAGTCATATTCAACAAATCCGCTACAATATATAGAATGAAGCTAACGCGTATAAATGTGCCTGTAAGCCATTGATAAATAGAGAAAAAATCAAGATGCTCGATATAACGTCCGATTGTCACTAATCCCCATTCTTCAAAGGCCGGATATCTTTGTTTTGCAGCTTCACTTGGTCCGAATTCTGTAATGGCTCCAATCAGTGGTCCGGTTGTGAGTCCCATCAAAATAAAAAGCATGATGGAAAAATGATACCAGCGAATACGATCTTTAATTTGATGCTGTAAAAACAACAGCATTATGAGTTCAACAAATCCTGATGCGGGATAGATCAAGCCATTCACAATAGGTTTGAATCCATGCTCGAAAAATGGACGTAACAATGCATAGTCTTTTACCTGCATGTTTGTAAAAGCCACAAAAAATCCTAAGACCACTACTCCAAATAACACAAATACATTTAAAATAACAATCGTTTGTAGACTTGTGGTAACCAGTAGTATGCAGAGAATAGTATAGATAAATAACAATATAATAACTGGTGTTTGTGGTAAAAACGTGGTATTTACCCATTGCAATGTTTCAACCATCGAAAAGGCAGTCAATATTACTAAATACCCCACTAAAATATAAATGATGACCTTAGAGCCGGTTTTTCCAATTTTTTGCTCTAGCCAGTCTTTTAAAGGCTCTTGCTTGGTCTTTTTTTGAATATAAACTAATAAAAATAGCCAAAAGAATATAATGAACGCGGCCAAAATCACAGATAGCCAACCATCCCTACCTACAACATCTAACAGTGGCGGAAGAATCGTTACGTGATTTTTTAATCCAATAACTGTCATTGAAAGGAAGATAACATGTAATATACTAATTGATCCTACGTTTTTCATATGAAAACCCTCTAACATATATTGATACAGTATAGCTTTGACAAAAAATTGCAGGATTATAAGTAATGAAAAAGGCACTATCTCATGTTATTTGAGATAGTGCCTACTATTAATGTATATACTGATTGCTAACAAGTTTATCTTGCAGGACTTCTGTAGGTATTTCAAATTCTACAATGCCCATATATCCAGGTGCCACTTCATATTTATCGAAGGAAATCACGAGTTTGCCCTTATCGTTAATGTAGAATTCCTGTTGCGCTTTTATGCCTGTAAAGTCGTCCATAAGCTCTTCGTCAGCTAGGCCAGCACCTTTCACCCAATACACTTTCTCTTCATTGCTTGCACTTATTTCGGCGCGCATTTGCTCTTTGATATTTTCACTAATCACATTCATATAACTCTCATCTTTAAAGAGCATTGGTAACGTGATTAAAATTTCGTTTTGTTTATCAATCGTGTCGTAATGCATAACAGTTGAAGAAGAAGCAACTGTATTAACCGTATATCGACCAATCGATAAAATCTGATCGTTATCCGTTTTAATTTCGTAGCCGCTATCAACGCCTAAATGGCCACCTCCATTTGCCTTTAAATCCCCAACTTCTGCTATAAAATCATTATAAAGTGCGTTACCTTCTGAACGGTATTTGTCATTTAATGTATTTGCAAGATCTTTATTTTCTAAATTCTCTATGGAAGGTACTTTGATGTTGGCATCGTAGGTGTCTTCTGCTATTTCATATTCTGTCCATGTTAAAACCTTTACAACACTACCAACAACAGGTATTTCTGAAAGGCTACGTGCCATTACTGGACTGACATTTAAACTAGCTGTAAAAAGCATAACGGCAGCAGCAGATCCAAGTAACCATTGTGGTGTTCGATTCTTTTTCTTTTTTTTCCCTTGTTTTAATGCATTCTCCACGATGAAATCTAGCTCCTTTGGTATAGGTACTTCATTATAATGTTTTTCTAAGTCATTTAATTTTTTATCCATGTGATGTTTCTCCCTTCACATCTTGCAATTGTATTTTTAGTAGTTTTAGCGCTTTGTAAAGTCGCGATTTGACGGTACTTAACTTAATGTCAAGTATGTTGGCAACATCTGCAAGCTTTAAATCTTCAAAATAATGCAAGATGACAACTTCACGAAACATCTGAGGCAACTCTGCTAACGCATGCTCCAAATCAACGTTTTCGTAGACATCTTCTTGAGCGGGCGTTAAATATTGCATTGTGTCGTCATCTGTCACCTGTAAGCGTTTATGCTTGCGTAAAAAATCAATTGCTGTACGAACTACAATTTTGTAAAACCAGCTTTTCATATAATCCACATTTTCTAGTCGATCGAGAGAAAGCATAGCTTTTTGAATACTGTCCTGTACAACATCGAGGGCATCCTGTTCATTCTTTGTGTAGCTATACGCGAGCAAATAAAAACGTTCTTTTTGTTCACGAATAAACGGGACAAACACCTCTTCATGTTGAAATGTATTTTTTGTTTTCATGTCTAAAGAAGCTCCTTTATAACTTTATTCAGCTGAAGTTTCCCTTTTTTATAGGGTGTTGAAATGAACGCCGACAAGCTTATGATTCAATGGTAGTTAAAGACTACCTGAAACTAATCGTTCAATTTCATTTGTATACAACTACTAGACGTATGGAAGGGGAGAAAAAGTTGATGGAATGAAAAAAACTTACCCCACAACGAGGTAAGGTTTATCTTATTCAATTACATCAAGGTATTAAATGATGTGTCACGAAAAATAGTCATATGTATTTTTCAGTAGTAATACAATGGTTACGACGATAAAGAGCTTACGCACATAACCACTACCACGTTTAATCGCAAATTTAGAGCCTACAATCGCGCCAGCAATTTGAGCAAGCCCCATTGGTAAACCATAGGCATAATGGATCTGCCCTAGGTACATAAACATGAGAAGCGCGGCAATATTGCTACCGAAATTTAGGAATTTAGCATTGCCGGCAGATTTTAAAAAATCAAAACCGACAATTAAAAAGGCAAAAAGTAAAAATGAGCCTGTACCAGGACCTAAAAAGCCATCATAAAAGCCAATTAATGTAATGATAACGATGAATAATGCATAGCGTTTTGGTGTTAGTTTTTTATAAGTGGAAATGCCACCCCAGTCTTTTTTGAAAATCGTATAAGCGGCTACAGCTGCTAACATGACAAGCATTAATGGCTTTAAGACACTCGGGTCCATTAAATGGACAATCCATGCCCCAATCATGGAGCCGAAAAAGACAAAAGGAAACAGTTTATAAACAGATTTAATATCTAGTTTACCAGAGCGATAAAACGTAATCGTACTTGTTAGAGATCCCATCGTACCTGCTAGTTTATTTGTTGCCACAGCTGCTGAAGGTGGTAATCCGACGAACATAAGGGCTGGTAATGAAATGAGTCCACCACCACCGACAACTGAATCGATGAAAGCAGCTAAAAAGCCAAAAAGAATAAGAATTAGTAGAATATTAAAATCTAAATCAAAAGGCACGACAGTCAACTCTTTTCTATAATAATAATCTGATATTATCGGAACAAAGAGCGACTGTAAATAGCCTGAAAAATTTTACACTTTCACTTAATGGAGGATACTCCTTTTTTTACTAGTAAATAGTATGTGGCGTATTTTGACGAAATATAATAAATTCTGCAAAAAACAAAAATATTCTGTTTTAAGTAATTATTTTAATGTATTATGAAAGAAATGGTGTTTTTGCGTAAAGGGGACGTGATGACATTTGAGTTTAGGAAATCATTTTAGAGTATTTGTTTGTGTTGTGTTCATGGGGGTGCTTGTTGGCTTTGTTTATAACGCCAAGAAAGATGTTACAGATAACACGTTTATCGATGCAGTAAAGGAAGGGTACTTGGCTGATTATTCTGATGTAACAGTCCGAAATGCATTTAATTACGCGTTTAAAGAGCCTTATTGGCGTTATTACGAGACAACAACAGGTCAGCATGTTGTAGAACTATCAGGGGAAATAGCACACTTAGGAGAACAGGGCCATGCCATTTTACAGTTTGTGGTGAATGAAGAAGAAACAAGATTTACACTCTTTGCCATGAAATTTAACGAATCTGTATTAGATATGCAACAAAAATGGACATTTATAGGTGCAGTTTATGAAACATGGCAGATGAAACAACTTGCTTATCAATAGTGCCTTTTACTTTTGAAAAAGAAAATCCTATATTACAGTAGAAAGGGGAGCTACATACAGAAAGGGTGTTTTTCAATGATATTAAGTATTTTAGATCAAATTCCTGTGCCCAAAGGACATACTGCTGAGGACGCCTTTAAGCGAACAGAGCAGCTAGCGCTATTAGGTGAAGAGCTTGGCTTCCATCGTATGTGGCTGGCAGAGCATCATAATAGTGGGTCACTTGCGAGTTCGGCGCCTGAAATCACAGCTGCCTTTTTAGCGGCGAAAACAAAACGTCTGCGTATCGGTACAGGGGGCGTCATGATGATGCATTATTCGCCCTATAAGCTGGCCGAGATATTTAAAACTTTAAGTGCTCTTGCACCTAATCGTATTGACTTTGGTGTAGGTCGTGCTCCAGGTGGTGATCATCCATCCATTTATGCGCTTGCTGAAGGTCGTAGACAACGAATGACAGAGCAGTACGACAAACTCGATGTTATTTTGAAGCTCATGAACGAGCAAAAATCGGGGGAGTATGTTTATGATCAGGTCATTGCGTCACCGACAAATATTCAGTTACCCGAAGCATGGTTACTTGGCTCAAGTGGCCAAAGTGCAATGCAGGCAGGACAGCAAGGTGTTGGCTATTCATATGCACAATTTTTCACCGGTAATATGTCAAAAGATATTTTTGATACGTATAAGTCATACTTTACACCGTCTTATTATATGGAAAAGCCACAAATTATCGTCACTTATGCGACTACGGTTGCGGATACATTAGATGAAGCAGAATATTTGGCAAAGCCGATTGATATTACGCGTCTTCAGCTAATGAAGGGGCAAATTATTCAATCGATGTCACCTGAAGAGGCGAAGGATTACCCACTAACAGAGATGGACAAACTAACGATTGCGAATAATCGTAAGGCAAATCTTGTTGGCACACCGAAAGATATTGCCCAATATTTAGTAGCAGAGCAAGAACAATATGGTTTTGATGAAGTGATGCTAAACTGCAATCAATTTTCACAGGAAAGTCGTTTGAATTGCTATAAGCTACTAGCGAAGGAATTATTATAGAACATAGCTACCAGTTGCTTTAGCTTCGATATCATTTGTTAATAAACTTTTAATATTCTATACATGAAAAACGTCCAATGCAGCCACCAGTGACTGTATTGGACGTTTTCTTATCATATTATCGCTGAGCCACTTACAAAAGGAGCATCTTGATAATACATATTTTTAACAAGAACGTTTGGACCTAGGCATTTCACCGCAGGACAGTGACAATTTAGTGATTGTGCTAAATCGGTTGTCATCCATTTGTCGAAAACAGCTGGTAGCTCGTCGTTTACGATATTGCCAAGAGCAGGTGTATCACCAAAATCTGTAACGATGACATCGCCTGTAAAAATATTGACGTTTAACCGTGAACGGCCATCTGGGTCGTTACGCATTGTAACATTCTTCGATTCGCGTAAGCGTTTTAATAGCTTTTGATCCTCCTCGTTTGTGCTACAAGGATAGAATGGCAATGTACCGAACAGCATCCACGTATTGTCATCACGCACATCAAGGAGATGATGAATGGCTTCGCGTGTTTCTTCTAGCGAAAGTGATGATAGTGAACTTGCAAAATCTGATGGATACATTGGGTGTACTTCATGTCGTGCGCATTTCATGTCATTGATGATTTGATTATGGATATGCTCTAAATAGGGCAATGTTTTTTTGTTGAGCATCGTTTCTGCCGATACCATAACACCGTGATCTGCTAGCATTTTTGAGTTATCAATCATGCGTTGGAAAAGCGCTGCACGTTGTTCATAAGTCGGTTTACGCTCCATCATTGCAAAGCCTGTTTCGACGAATTCATCGACTGTGCCCCAGTTATGTGAAATATGTAGCACATCTAAATACGGTGCAATGAGTAAATAGCGTTCCGGCTCTATTGTTAAGTTGGAGTTGATTTGTGTACGTACGCCTCGAGCATGTGCATATTTTAACAGTGGTAATACATAGTTTTGCACCGATTTTTTGCTCATCATCGGTTCTCCACCTGTAATGCTAAGTGTTTTTAAATGCGGAATTCCATCAAGGCGCTTTGTAATTAGCGCCATTGATAATGCTTCAGGATCTTTATGTTGTAGTGTATAGCCGACTGCACAGTGTGCGCAACGCATATTGCAAAGGTTAGTTGTTGTAAATTCAATATTCGATAGAGTCATTTGTCCATGTTGTTCGACATCTAAATACGCTTCCCATGGATCAAACGAAGGCGTAAGTTTTTGTAAAGTCGTCATAATTCGTACATCTTCCTTTCTAGCATTCTATTGTCTCATATTCGGTGATATTTTCAAATATGAAATTCTTGAAAGGGGTTTTATTTGGCTGAAAGAACATTTTTGTCACCTTTCTAGGAAGTTCAGCTAATGCTTTTACGAGTGGTATTTTTCAAACAATTCCGCAAATAGGTAATATGGAGTGATTTTACTGCTATTTTTTGAAATAAACGTTATGATAGAAGGAGCAAGACGGCAAGACCGTAGGGAAGGAAGTAGGAAATAAGTTGACTAAATATGAAACACTATTGTTTGATGTAGATGACACATTATTAGATTTTGATTTAGCCGAAAATGCCGCACTGGACCGATTATTCGATCAAGAAAAAATTGCGACAACACCGATGATGATTGCCCGTTATAAGGAAATTAATGAATCCATGTGGCGTGCATTTGAACGAGGTGAAGTGACAAAAAATACACTACATAATACTAGATTTTCGATAGCACTGAAAGAGTTTGGCCTAGAAGTAGACGGTGAATATTTTGAAGCTATATTTCAAAAGTATTTGCAAGAGGCACATCATTTCGTTGATGGCGCATACGAACTGATTGCACAGCTTGCGGACAACTATAATTTATATGTCGTTTCGAATGGTAAAACGATAACGCAAAATAAACGTTTAGTCGATGCAGATTTAGCGAAATACTTTAAAGGTATTTTTATATCGGAGCAAACAGGTTATCAGAAGCCAATGCCTGCATTTTTCGATTATGTTTTTGAACGAATTGAAGGATTAAATAAGGAAAAAGCGCTTATTGTCGGAGATTCTCTCACTTCTGATGTGAAGGGTGGATTACAAGTAGGGATTGATACGTGTTGGTTTAATATTCACGAGGTTGAAAATACAAGTGAAATAAGCCCAAATTATGAGATTAAAAAGTTACATGAACTTTATACGGTATTAGAAAAATAATGAATCCCCGCGGGTAAAATGTTACTTTTGCGGGGATTTCATGTTTGGACGGATAAAAGTGGGGAACTTACAGATAAATATGATAAATAGTTGGATTATAATCGCCAAAATAGGACAAGAGACAGGATAGTAATGCGTGCTAAAAATACTATATTTTTACACAAATAAATCCATTATGATTATGATAGATCGATGAAAGGAAGGAAGAGGTAATATGAAAGGGATTTTCCCAAAAACGCTTATGGTGGCATTGCTAGGCGTATCATTGGCTACACCGCTACAAGCATATGCCTATCAAGAGCCAACGAATTATGTACATATGAAAACCGAAAATATGACGGTTTACTCTGCATATGGCGCTAAAATTGCTGCGGCAGAAAAACAAGGAACTTATAGTGTAAAAGCAAATGTTGTCAATAATCGTCAACCATTAGAAGTTGAAATTTTTAAAAACGGGCAATCTGGGGTCTTAAAGCAAATGGTTAAAAAAGGTGTAATGGAGCCAGTTGCCTATCGGGATGAAGGCGATCGATTGGTTGCAATGATACATAATAATGCAGAATTAAAGTTTGCATATCCTGCGCAAATATATTTTCGTGATATAGAAAAATCGGCATATAGCTCTTATATTACTGCATTAGCAGAGCGCGGGATTGTTCAAGGACGTACATCTGATAACTTTGGGGTAAATGATTCCTTAACGCGAGCACAGTTGAGTGTATTAATCGTCCGTGCATTTAGCTTCCAACAGGAACCATTGACCCAGTTTAAAGATATCAATGCGAAAAAATCATGGTTTGGCGGACATGTTGGAGCCCTACATTCATTAGGGATTATAAATGGCAAATCTCCAAATACATTTGATCCACACGGGAAAATCACTCGTCAACAGGCCATTTTAATGATTGGGCGAACATTAGATGCGGTAGATTTTGTATCGGAAGAATATGACTCTTTACCTTATCAAGATAGTCGCGATTTCCAAGGTGAAATCTTGCACCATACACAGACATTGTATGGAATTGGAGCTCTTGATGACAATACAAATTTATTGCCAAACCAGCACATTACACGTGGCCAATTTGCTAAAATGTTGGCGGTGTCTTTAGAAGCATCAGGAAGATTATAATGATATAGCAAAACATAACAGCCGAGGGCATCTTTTAGTCATCGGCTTTTTATGATGGATTCCGTGGATGTATGGTCGTGTTTTAGAATACACCATAGGTATAAAAATCTGCTTAACGGGCAAAACCTTTTATGAGACTAGTTTCATGAAAGGGGAGAAAAAGAATGAGTACAATTTTAAATGCCATAAAACGTGATAAAGGAAGACGCTCATCGTTAACACAGCTTAGACAGAATGGTTCTATTCCTGGAGTTGTTTACGGTTATCAAATGGAGTCCACTTCGATAGCACTTGATGCAAGAACATTTGCTAAAGTGCTTGCAGAAATAGGCAGTAAGAGTGTGTTTCAATTAGATATTGAGGGAAAAAAGGTAAATGCGGTGTTAACAGAAATGCAGCGTAGTGCCTTAAAGGGATTTGTGAAGCATGTAGACTTTAAATCAATCAATATGTCTGAAGAGTTAGAAGTCGATATCCCAATTACAGTAGTTGGAGACGCCATTGGAGTCGCTGACGGTGGTTTCTTGTTACAACCAAATCGTGAGGTACGAATTCAAGTGAAGCCAGCAGAAATACCTGAAACGATAGAAGTGGATGTTTCGGATGTAGCAATTGGCTCTTCGCTTTATGTTGCAGATATTCGTCATAAATGTTCCTTTGAAATCTTAAATGAAGACGATTATACATTAGTGGCGATCACACCACCACCTGCTGAAAATCAGCAAGAAGAAACGGTAGATGAAACTCCTGAAGCAATAGAAGCAACAGGACAAAATACGTCTGAACCAAAAGAATAACAAGGGTTGATTCGTCTACGTCATAAGTCAATTTTTTGATTTATGACGTTTTTATGATTGGCGATAAGAAAAAAATGCCAACTCAAATGTGGATGCATAAAATTATCTCAAGACATTTTCCTAAATACAAAAAAAGCTTGCGAGATCATTAGGATTTCACAAGCTTTTTCATACATACTATAAAGTTTTTGTCGTTGAAATCAAAAATATATGTTGCATTTCTTAAACAACAACACTCTTAACGCCAGTCCATTTCATAAATAATTTCTCATTGAAAGCTAGTGCATATTGGACAATTGGTCCAAGCCCGAATGCCATCAGTACAGTACCAACCCCAACAGGGCCGCCAAGGAAGAAACCAAGTACAGCGACGGTTACTTCCATCGTAGTACGAGCGCGTGTAACACTCCAGTTAAACTTGTGGACGAAAAGAAGCATTAATGTATCCCGTGGCCCAATACCTAGATTTGCCACCATATACATCCCGCATCCCCAGCCAAGTAGCACAAGGCCAGTAAGGTAAGCAAGTAACTGCATCCAAAATCCATCAATATCCGGTAACCAATAGTTAAAAATATCAATAAAAATACCCGCTAAAAACATATCCACAAATGTACCCGGAAGCGGCCATTTCTTCGTCACCAGCATATCAAATGCTAGGATGGCTAGTCCAAGTAAAATAGACCAAGTGCCTATAGATAAACCGATAGTTTTAGTTAGTCCGATATGTAAAACATCCCAAGAACCGACGCCAAAAAGTTGTCCTTTTATTGTCAAGGTTATACCAAAAGATAAGACCAAGATGCCTGTAAAGAAGAATAGACATCGTGCAAAAAATGCTTGCTTCATATTTAATACCCTCATTCTGAAAATTCATGTTGTCCAAAAAAATATTATAACAAGAGATTGCGCATATTACCGAAGATTATCATTTCTTATTTTTCAAAAAAAGGTGTTTTAGCTTAGGTCAGGAAGGGCATTATAAAAGGGAGGCAATAGAGAGGAGGGGATGAAATGACTTCTGTACGAGATGAAATTTTAGAAGTATTAAATCGTGAAAAAATAGGAACGATGGCAACAGTTGAAAATGGGAAACCATACTCGCGTTATATGACATTCCAAAATGATGAATTTGTATTGTATACAGTGACGAATAAACACTCAGAGAAAATAGAGGAGTTACAAAAGAATCCGTATACACATATTTTGTATGGCTACGAAAATGAAGGCTTTGGTGATACTTTTGTTGAAATAGAAGGAAAATTGACTGAAATTCATGAAGAAGGTTTGAAAAACAAACTGGCAGAATTTTTTACGGGTATTTTCATTGGCAACAAAGATGAAATGGTGACATTAAAAATTGAACCCATTCGTATGCGCTTGATGAACAAAAAAGGAGAACTACCGAAAGAATTAGAGTTTCCAACAGAATAGCCCATACTTAGCGACCATTTAGATGTGGTCGTTCCAGACTGTAGACAAACTCAAAAATTTTGGGTTGTTACAGTCTTTTTTTCTTTTAAAATGATAATAACTAAAAATACCGTTGATTTCCACTACAGCCAACGCTTTCCGCGGACGGCCCGTGTGAGCCTCCTCGTCGCAAGCTCCTGCGGGGTCTCGCCTGGGCACGCTGTTTCCGCAGGAGTCGCCACTTCCGTTTCAATCAACTCGTGTACGTTTTTAAATATTTAGAGGAGATTGTCCTCATGACACTCATACAAAATCTGTTACCATTCGCTTCTTGCTTGTCGCATGCGACGACAACGAAAGAGGGTCATCGTCTAATCCAGCCCTCTTCATTGTACGAAATGTCCTTTGCATTCATAATGTACGAACAGTAAAGATTAACCAAAGATTATTGAGCTACATATTTGGGCACATCATTTAGAAGCAGCGGATCACTTACGCCATCAAAATGATATTAAAAAAATCTACGTGCGTCGCAAAGAAACGATTGAACGCGTTTTGCTAAAAGCAAAGGAAAAGCATGGTATGTTGAAATACGCAAAAGTTTTTTATAAAGTTCAAATTTGAGGAAAAAAATTGTACATTACTTGAATCTAGTCGGTAATTCATGCATGATAATTCATAAAGAAAAAGAGGGAGTGCATAGAATGACAACAAAACTTCAACAGCTTGCACAAAACATATTGACGTCTCAAGGAAAGGTAGAAGCAGACTTTATTTTGCGTAATGCTATGGTTGCGGATGTGTTTACATTGACCTGGAAAAAGGCAGATATCGTCGTAAACAATGGACAAATCGTTGCACTGGATACACACAATCAATTTAAAGCTACATCTGAGGAGGATGCAGCAGGACAGTATGTTGTGCCGGGCCTTATTGATGGGCATATACATATTGAATCGTCTATGCTAACACCTGCTGAATTTAGTCGTGTGCTCGTACCTCATGGGATAACTACAGTAATCACAGACCCCCATGAAATCGCAAACGTTGCGGGTACGGATGGAATTCAGTTTATGCTAGACGACGCTAAAAATGCCGACATGGATATTTTTGTCATGCTGCCTTCGAGTGTGCCTGGTACTAGTTTTGAAAATGCAGGTGCTACATTAAAAGCACAAGATTTAGCGCCATTTTTAACCCATGAAGATGTACGCGGATTGGCGGAGGTTATGGATTTTCCAGCTGTATTGACTGGTGAAGCAAACATGCTTGAAAAAATCATGCTTGCACAGCAAGCAAATCTTGTTGTAGATGGACATTGTGCAGGTTTAAATCGTGCACAAATTACAGGCTACCGTGCTGCTGGTATTCATACCGATCATGAATGTGTAACAGCAGAGGAAGCGATAGACCGTGTAGAGCAAGGGATGTATGTTTTAATTCGTGAGGGTTCTGCCGCAAAAAATTTACGTGATCTATTGCCAGCTGTCAATGCAACAAATGCTCGTCGCTTCGGTTTTTGTACAGATGATAAATACGTGGATGAATTGTTAGATGAAGGTAGCATCAACTTTGATGTGGCCATGGCTATTGAAGAAGGCATGGAGCCATTACAGGCTATTCAGCTTGCAACCATCAACACAGCCGAGTGCTATCGTTTGAATGATCGTGGTGCATTAGCACCGGGGTATAAAGCAGATTTTGTATTGGTGGAAGATATAAACGAAATGCGTGCGAAAGTAGTTTGGAAAAATGGTGTGAAGGTTGCTGAAAATGGCGTCATGCTAACTGCTCGCACAAAAACGGATGTACCTGCGCATATCCAGCAATCTGTTCATTTACCAACAGTGACGAAAGAGATGCTAACGATACCTTTTAAAAAAGGAACGAAGGCCAATGTGATGGAAATCGTGCCGAATCAGCTGATTACAAATCATTTAGTCGTAGATGTCCCTGTTAAAGATGGCCTATTTGAACCATCAGTGGAACAAGATCTACTGAAGCTTGCCGTTATTGAGCGCCACCACAATTTGCATACGACTGGGCTTGGCATTGTCAAAGGTTTCGGCTTGCAAAAAGGTGCAGTTGCGACAACCGTTGCACATGATTCTCATAATGCATTAGTAGTTGGTACAAATGATGCAGATATGCTAATAGCCCTCACACGGATTCAAGAAATCCAAGGTGGTTTTGTCATAGTAGCAGATGGCGCAATCATAGCAGAGATGCCCTTGACAATAGGTGGCTTAATGACGAATGCACCAGCGGATGAGGCTAAAGCGCAATTAGCAGATTTGCACAATGCCTTACATGAGCTAAATCCAAACTTAGATTTCCATTTCTTACTGACATTCTCGTTTGTCGCGTTACCTGTCATTCCAACCTTGAAATTAACAGACACAGGCTTATTTAACGTGACAACTTTCCAGCATATATCGGTGGAAGCATAACGATGAAAAATAGGGTTGACCTATAACAATTTATTAGACATTTTTATTCATTGAAAAGAGAGCAAGGTTTAGAGCCTTTGCTCTCTTTTCATGCTTAAGCAGTTCTTTTGAGCCATTTGTAAATTATTTGTACATAATTGAATAACAGGAAGTTCATTAGGTATATAAATAGAATGAAAACGAGTAAAAATAATTTATCTGTAAAATAAGAATCTTTGTTTAGGCAGGAGGAGCATGTAGATGGCAACACTTGTTGTAAAGAAGAACATTATGCACCGTTATCAGAGTATTGGACAAGCAATTCAAGATGCTGAGGCTGGGGATTTTATAGAAATAAGAGATGGTGTTTACGAAGAAAGTATCGATATTTCTAAAAGACTGATCCTCTATGGGGTGGGGGATGTCACAATTAAAGGCGGCGTGTTTATTCGTTACCATACGCATGTGGAAATGCGAAATCTTCGTTTTAGTCAGGGGCAGGGAATTTATATTAAAGGAGATTTACAGTTAGAAAACTGCGTGATAGAGCAACAAATGGTGAGGACACAAGTTTCCGTCAACTTTGGTAGTTTGACGATGAAAAATGTTGATTTGATAGCGAGTCCGTTAAATCAATATGGATTGCGTATCGATAACGGTTCGAGTGTTATGCTTACTGATTCAACGATTCAGCATCATACAAAAGCTCAAATCATTGCACAAAATAGTGACCTTGTTTTGACTAATTGTATGTTGTTAGAGGGTCAAATGAATGCACTCTTTGCTATAAGTAATGTGAAAATAGATATAGCAAATTGTGAGGTTCATGGTCACCAGAAAACGCAAATTGTTGCAGCCTCAAGTACGATTTCGATGAAGAATACGCTAATTCATCAAGGGCAAGATATGGGTATTCAACTATTTGATCATTCTAAAATGATGATGGAGCTTTGTGAGGTCAAACAACATGTTGGCACAAATTTGGTAGTACATGAAAGTGAGCTAAAGGTCTCAGACTCTATTTTTGCAGAGGGGCAAGGAAACGGTATTTATGTGGGGGAGCACTCGAAGGCGATTATCTATGACTGTCAGTTAAATGGGCATAACAAGCCGCAAATTTTTATAGAAAACAGTAAAGCCGAGATTCAAAAATGTTCTGTCAGAAATGGCGCTACTTCAGGGGTTACGATTTTTAATGAGGCCGACGTAACTATGTCTGAATGCAGGATACAGCACCATGCACAATTTCATATTATTGTGGATGCAAGTGGGCTACAGTTAAATCAGTCCATTATTGAGAACGGTCAGGCAGGCGGTATTTATGGAAATGAACATGCGAAAATTACGCTGAAAAATACGTCCATTCGGGAGGTAGACAGTCATCATCTTTATATAAATAATGCACGATTATTTGTAGAAAATAGTACATTTTCCCATATCGTTGGCAATGGTATCACCTGTATCGATGCAATTTTTGAAATTATCAGTAGTGATTTTATCTATGCTAGACAGAGCCCTTACGCCATCATTTGGTCTGATAAATCAATGGGCCGTATTGAGAATTGCGTGGTCCAAGAAACTGAGCGAATATTTTTAGCAATGACTAATCAGTCACTGCTTGAAATCGTAAACACAGATCTTGCTGATGTAAAGACGGCAGCAATTGTTCAGGATAAGAGTCAACTATATGTTCGAGGCTATGCGAATGGTGCAACATGGCAAGGAGATGCCTCCTCAAAAATTGTCAATCGAGATTTTAAACCAACTTCTTCTGATGAAAAAAGTCAACACATTGTGAATATGCTAAGTAGTTCAAAAACAATTAATGTACAGAAATTGAATAAGGAATTACAAATATCTGCTGAAGTATTACAGGAAATATATACAATACTCCACAGCAAAGATGTTAAGAAAGCCTAATACACGACTAAAACGAGTAGTTTCATTTTTTGAAATTACTTTTTTCTTTTAAGTGAAAGGAAAAGGATTGCACAACCCTTATAAATCATAAAAGCCCCGAAGTAATGGGGAGATTGAATATTGAATAATTTGGGAAAAGGAATATATGATCGTGGAAGAGTGGTAATTATCAGTACTAGGTATAAAATTATTCCTATAAAAAACCTTGTTATTCTAGAAAAAGGTTTTATTTAGCGGGGAAACTATGAATGTAATAATAATAATTACTTATCACCGAAGAAAATATTGTTAGAAAATTTAGTTTTTAGATTGATTAATTTCTATGTTTTATCCTATAATTAGTAAAAATGATTCGTTTATAGTAGTATGTATGTAATGTTCTAGCTCTTTAGATAATAATTTCGGAATAATAAAATGGATGAGTGGAATGGAGGTGGAAAAGGTATGTTTGGGCTTTCGAAAGAAGAAATAATGATGCTGCTCGAAAAAGTGGAATTGGCAGATAATCAAAAAAATGCAATAGCTGATATCTTTCATCTTAACAATATGCGAATTGAGCAACAGCTAGCATTAATTATCCACCTAGTGATAGATGAGCGCGAACGAAACATAACAAACAATACATATTTAAATTAAACGTAAAATATTTTGTCGAAAGTTAGAGGAATCAGTCTTTGACATAGTACATATCACTTTATGCCCTATAATAATAGCTGGACATAGAAAAAGGTGTCGTGTTATTTACGTTTTGCCTAAATTCACCTTTGAATAATAAACCTAGTAGGATATTAGATAACAATCACAGTATTTAGCTTTCTACTAAATACTTGTGATTGTTTTCCTTTTACCGAATACCAGTCTCCTTTCTGGAATTTAAATGGTTTTATAAATAAGTTAACAACGAAAAGGATATTAAAAAAGTTTTCATAATAGTAATTTAGATCATTCCTTAAAAATGGAGTAGGAATGACCTGGATTTTTAATTGATGAAGAAATTCTTAAGAACATAAAAAAAGTCTGTTAGCACTGTAAGCCAACAAACTTCTTAGGTAGTAACTGGTTATTTCAGGTGATTATAATGATTTTGTAAAGCAGATGATGCGGTTGGCTTCTGTGAAACCCAGTTTTTGATGAACTGCCAAGCTTTCTAGATTTTGCAGTTCGCAGTCACTTGCAAATTCGATACAGCCTTTCAGTTTAGCCCATTGCTCGCATTTAGCGACAAGTTGCTTGGCAAAGCCATATCTCCGATAGGCCTCCTTCACAAATAGACCCTCTAAATAGCCGACAGGACTGGAATCCGTACCCTCCACGTAATCAGTTCGAAGTTGACATTGTGCAAAACCAACTGCCTCTAAACCTTGATAGGCAAGAAAGATTGCCGAGTTTTCAGTGCTAGTATGTAACGTCATTTCTTCTATAAATTCTGTTAATGCATGGTGCGGCCATAGTAATCGTGCTAATTGTGCCGCGGTCTGAGCATCTTCATTACTTGCTTGTCTAATCATCAAAAAAACCTCCTTCTAATTATTGTATAACATTCCAATACACCTGAGCTGCGAAATTCAAAGAACTATTTTTCGATAACAGTACTAACAAGAGAACATGGTAAAAATTGAAACTAATTGATTATTAGACCGTATATGTGAGTATTAGAAAAAATCATGAAAGAAAGGAGCTGTAAGCAAATCATAATGGGTGTATTTACTGAAAGATATATTACTGCAACCGTAAATGGTGCCATTCGCAGAAGTTATCATGTTACTGTGGTAAAAGATGCTGTTGCAAGTACAACAGATAATAAAGAAGAGAGGCATTTAGGAACTTAGTCACCAAAGTGTAATGATGCTGGATTTCCTTGAACCATCAGAACAACTCACGTAAATCTAAGGAGTGAAGTTAAGATGACAATATTGCAAAGATTAATAGAACAAGCAAAAAGCCCTAAAGGATTTGTAGGATCTGTGATGTTACATATTATGAATGTTGCTCATCGCGGCATGAACAAATGGTTAATGGAGAGTGGCGCTATTAAAGATGGAGATATTGTTTTAGATATTGGTTGTGGAGGAGGAAAAATGCTTCAGTCATTAGCTAAAATCAATCATCGTGGTAAAATTTATGGGATTGACTTCTCACAACAGGCTGTCAAAGATTCCATCAAAGCAAACCAAGCGGATGTAACGAAAGGTAAAATAATAGTAAGGCAGGCCAGTGTGTCAAACATTCCATACCCTGAGGCGTTTTTTGACACAATCACTGCATTCCAAACGCATTACTTTTGGCCAAATCTAGCCCTTGATGTAAAAGAAGTATGTAGAGTGTTGAAAAAGGGTGGACAATTTATAATAATTTCCGAGATTTATAAAATCAATTATCATATGAAAGATTATAAAACCAAAACAGACATCAAGCAGTTATTTGAAAATATTGGATTTCAAAAGGTTGATATAAAAGAAGATACAAAAAAGGGTTGGTTATGTATTATAGGAATTAAATAATTCAATGAATAGTACTTAATTTACTTGGAAACGGAGGTAGGATTGATGAAGAGATGTACATGGGTGAAACTCGATGAACCATTATATGTCGACTATCATGACAAAGAATGGGGTGTGCCAGTTTATGACGATCAGCACTTATTTGAGATGCTATGCCTAGAGGGGGCGCAGGCAGGACTAAGCTGGTGGACAATTTTACAAAAAAGACAAGGCTATCGTGATGCTTTCGAGCAATTTGATGCAACGAAAATTGCTTTATATACCGAGGACAAGCTGTCAGAGCTTAGAGAGGATCAACGAATCGTTCGCAATAAACTCAAAATAGCCAGTGTTGTTACAAACGCACAAGCATTTCTTCGAATACAGCAACAATATGGCTCGTTTTCTGATTATATTTGGGGTTTCGTTAACCATAAGCCCATCATTAATCATTGGTCTACTATAGCACAAGTGCCAGTGACAACAGAACTAAGTGAACGTATGAGCAAGCAATTAAAAAAAGACGGATTCAAATTCGTCGGTAGCACGATATGTTATTCATTTATGCAGGCAACGGGCATGATAAATGATCATACAGTTGATTGTTTTTGTCGTCAAGTGAGCAGCGAGGTATAGGATGATGGGCATCGATGAAATCAAAGCACGATTAATGAGAAAGGCTACGCTATTTGAAACAGGCGGCATTAGACCAACTTATGAGCTGCATGAGAGCTGGTTCGGCAGTGTGACGTGGTCATTGCCAGAAGAACAGCCGCGTGATGGATTTCAGCCGCTTGCTACATTTTTTTTAAAAGAATTACCTTATGTGCCTGCATCACTAAGACATATTGAGCTGCTGACACTATTTTTAAGGGAGGAACTTTTTGATAATCTAGTAGAAGATGATCTTAGCCGTTTTTTTGAAATAAGAGCATACCCGTCAGTAACAGGGCTAATACAGCGGAACTGGCAACATGACAAGATACGAGCATTTCCGCTTAGACCAAGATTAATTGAAAATGATTACCCTGCATGGGACGGTGGTGGTATACCCTTTGATGTGGAAGAGGCAATAGTACGACATGAGAATGAAGGAGATATGGAGTACTTTGACGATATTGTAGAAGAAATCTACGCTGTCCATAAAATCGGTGGCTATCCGGCTTTTTGTCAAAGTGGAAATGATTTTGGGGAAGCCTATCCATTTGTTTTACAAATTGCTTCAGATGACAAGGCCCACTTCAATATCGTCGATCAAGGGAATTTTTATTTCTTTTATAATGCAGAAAAAAACGATTGGCGTATTTATTGTGATTTCTACTAATCTTTTCACAGATAACAGATTGATTTATTATTGAGGGGTTCGATACAGGAAGTCTACGAGTATTCTTTAAAAATGATTCAATGCCAAATAGACTTGTTCATCATCCCTAAAACAAGTCTATTTTATATCATCCGCAAGTAAGGAGAAACATAACAGTAAATTTTAGTCTATTATTTTACCTTCAGGTATGTTACCGTCATTCACCCATCCTTCGATCATTCGATTAAAGAAATCAGGTTTTGCCAAAGATACACCATGTCCAATCTTAGCTAATATGACTCCTTGACAATTTGGATTACTTTTCACTAGATCAATGGCCGATTTTCTCATCATGGCTTTTTCTTTCTCTCCCACAGTAATTAATATCTTTGTCTGTGCTTGGTTAAAACGTTCAGGTATCTCGAATGATAGGTTCTCTTCTATTATTCTAATAAGTGTTTCTACTTTCATTTGACAACTTTCTTTGTAATATCGTTGAAAATGATCATGCTCGATATAGAGCATTCTTGCTTGGATTTTTGAAAAAGCTTTATTTTTAATGAGAGGAAATGTCCATTTAATAGTGGGGCTAATAATTTTTTTAGCGTATGGGGATGGCCTTACTAACGCACTATTTATAATGGCAAAATCAATTAAATTTGCTTTTATACTTAACATTTGAATAGCTATTTGAGCCCCTAATGAAAATCCTATGACAACGACTTGTTTTCCCGGCGCTTTTTCTTCTATTAAATCAATTAGTTTTTCTGCACTATCGAGGATCGAAAAGTTTGGCTCATGCTTACTTAGACCTTGTTCTGGTAAGTCTGCTACAACACAATGATAATCTGTGAAGTATTGAATTTGTTTATCCCACATCCAACCACTTACGCCTCCACCATGTAAAAATAGGATCATCATGGAAGCGTTTTTATCGCCGTGTTCTTGGTAATACAAAGCCATCGCGTTCACCTTGCTTTCTTTATTAAAATGATTAACTCATGTTTTGTTCACCCGAATGATTAATGATTCTCTTGCACAATGACTTGTAATTTTTCTAGAATATTCTTTAACTGTTCCAAATCTTCTAGAGACAATTTTCCATAAATCTCTCTATTTATTTCATCTTTTAAAGAGGCTAAGTCGTTGAAATATTGATGGGCTTTATCAGCAAGTTGTAAAACGATCTCACGACGGTTCTTAGGGTTAATAGACCGTTCAATATAGCCTTTATGTTGTAATTTATTTAATATTTGGCTTATTGCGCTTGTTGAAACATTTAACTTATCTGCTAAATCTTTTGTTGAGGTAACACCCACTTTTATTAATTCAAGTAGTAATACTTGTTTTGCAGTTAACTGATTATCAATTTTGTGCTCGAACTTTTTTGCTAATTGGATATTAAAATTGTTTTGTAAAACGTTTATTTGATTCATATAATTATTTTTCAATAATTACACCTCGCTTAATAGTTAAGTGGCCTTAACTATAAAGGCTTGTTAACGAAATGTAAATAGTTAAAGTTGTATGTTTTTAATTCACAAGTCCAGGCAACAGCCTTGTTAAAGCATGATTTTTTACTAAAATTTATTTTGTTGCAAAAATGCAACGAATGATAAGCGAATGTTATGAATTCAGAAGAGGCTTCTATAAATCATAAGCGTCAAAAATTTTTTGCAATACTAAAATTTTTTATAAATTTTGCTTCTTTTTTACAAACAATGATCCAAATTACATGAAGGGACTGAAATGAAAATGAATTCACATTGCCGAATATGTCAATTCGTGAGTGGAAAGTGAAGGGTCAATTTAGCATTAGAGGAGGGCAATCAGTTATGTGAGGAGAAAAAGCATGCTAGTGAGCAAATTGAATAACAGACAAGTCTGCTAATTGTTGAAATCACACTTGCGGCACACTGATATAGATGGTAAAATCTTTAGAGTAAGTTTTTTAGAAAATGATTAAGTATTTAACTACATATAGAAATTATTTCATTAGACAATTTAAACAATATGGTGTATAGTGAAACTAATAAATAAATTCCTTTAGTGGAAATATTGAATTCACCTATTACAAAGAGTAATCGTGTTTATTCGGTACTTTTTGTAATATGTGAATTTTTTTATTTTATAGAAGAAATTATATATTACAATTTATTTTTTGGAGGTTTTCTTAAATGAAACAAGGTACAGTAAAATGGTTTAACGCAGAAAAAGGTTTTGGATTTATCGAAGTTGAAGGTGAAGCAGACGTATTCGCTCACTTCTCAGCGATTCAAAGCGAAGGTTTCAAATCACTTGACGAAGGTCAAAAAGTTGAGTTTGAAGTGGAAGACGGTAACCGCGGACCACAAGCTAAAAACATCGTTAAACTTTAATTAACACATGCATTTTATAAAAAGAGGCATCCTTAGGGAATGCTTCTTTTTTTTTTGTACATGGATAGTCATGCATAGAGGATGATAATCGCATTACGTATGGTCGGAGCTCACTCATAACTGGCCGTAGACTGAACGACTTAAATGTGCGCAAGATGTTATTTATCTTCTAATGTAAGTAACATCCATCTATAAATCATGAATACCCCCATATAAGCACCAACTACTAAAAAAAGAGGATTTAAAAAAACGGCATGAATGGTCGTCATAAATACAGCATCATCAACGATAATTTGATAGATGGAAGTGGCTGCAATACTGCCGAAGATAATTGATGCGACTACTACTCCAATATTAAAAAATTGGCGAAATTTTCCACTTAAATGTTGGAGATAAAGCATAAGGGTTGGTACAACTAAGATAGAAGTAATTATTAAGACTTTCACAATAACACGTCCTTTTTCTCATTATGCCCTTGAAAAAATGCTCATAATCAAACGAGGATCATCGATAGGACAAAAAATCTTCTTTGCAACATCAGCTAGGTGAAAGTGTTAATGTTTGTTACCGAGTGCTTGAAGCCAAACTGCGGACTTCAAAAACAAAGGTATGAATTTATAACAATATTCCAATTCAAATAAAGTATTCTAAAGATTGGCACCGACAATCAGAAATTTTTTCACTTTTTTTCTGTGCCATTTCTTACAGATGGAATGAAATCGGTAGAAGCTGTAAATAGAACGGGTAATGTAAATGGTGTTTTATTATAAGGGTTGTGGGTTATAGCAGGGTGGAAATCCATTGACATCTTGAATCATATGAAAATCATATTGTTTTAAAGCAAATTGAGTTTGATATAAGTATTCAAGGACAAGTAACTTGCCCCCAGCTACACCGCATAAAATACCTGAAGTCCCTTGACCGTTTGATAATGATATTCCAACAGGTTGACCGATTAAATACCGAATTTTATGTTGCCAGGACATGATGGTCACTCCTTTCAGTACATAATATGTTCTAGGGATTGTAAGGTGTTTTTTGTTTCAATGGAAAATCGTCAAAATTTCGTAGGTTGCAATCTTTATTGGACTAGGCGATAGCATATAAAGTGATATTCATCTTCAACGAAAATCTAGAAAGGAGAGAAAATGTGCTGAATAGACAGGCAATTAAAAGTAAAAAGATGAAGCGGGTGAATAAATTGGAGAATAAATCAGTAGTGAAAAATGGCATTGGGTTTGGTTCGGTATTAGCTATCACTATTTCATGGAGTGTCAATCATTCTATATTATGGGCTATTATTCATGGGTGTTTCAGTTGGCTATATGTAATTTATTATGCTTTAACAAGGTAAGGTGTTCAAAATAGTAATATATTTGTTGCTTTACCGTAATTTGACGTTGTCACATGATCTTCTACACACCTTAGGAACACAATAGTTTAAATGAATTTTGAAATGGGTAAAAATAAGAGAGGTTGTAATAATCGAAGAATGGAAATAGTATATACCGTTCATATCTGAAGTGACTCTGGCATAAATAACTAAGTGCTGGTTATTGCCATCAAAAATAACAAGCGCACAAATATTCGGAGAAAAGGATGGATACTATTCACGATATGGAAGGATGTTTCAAAATTCATACAACTATGACTGCAGCATTGAAGAAAGGTTGATAAGATGACACATCAAGTTACCGCTACGAGCAATATTGATTTCGGTGCTACAGGCGTTGATGAAATATTGCAAAATGTGGCTTATATTTTATCTACATTTGTAATATCTTGTCCTCTATATGGTAAGAGGTCAAAAACTGACGCACCCTTTTACCTTACAAAGAGACGTAATACCGCACGCATTATTGATAGTATTAAGCGTTTTGAGCCACGTGCAGTTGTTATAGATGTAGATTATCTTGGAGACGTATTTGTTGGGAAATTACAACCTGTCGTAAAAGTAATTGTCAATGAATAAAACCTAGGAGAAGGACAGTGGAGGGCCTTTCAGATATACAAATAGGTTAGATGGATTAATAAGTAGCTTTGTACCTATCCAACTAAATCCAAAAAGGTACGTTTTTATGTTGGATTTCTAGCACTAGCGCATTAACTGTGTATCAATAATTAAACCAATTGTTCAATTAAAAAAGGATCTCTTCCATTTAAGAAGAGATCCTTTTATCGTTATGCTGCCGGATTTCTTCTAATACCGTCAATTTTTTGACAGTCAATAACAATTGGTGTAGCTGCAGCAGCAGCTCCTACTTCAAGGAAGTAAGCACAGCAATTTTTTGGATCTAAGCTTACGAAAATAACACCAAGGAAACTACCGCCACCTGATAACAACACATCTACTAAAGTACCTGGTTCAAAGCGCTTTAAAAGATTACAGATACAACCTTTACAGTTATGGCTAAATTTATCGTCGCACTTATCTTCTTCGTGATGCTTTCTCATGCAATCGCATTTATCTTCTTTGTGATGTTTTCTCATGCAATCGCATTTATCATGTTTAGATTCGCATTTGTCACCTTTATTTAAATTGTTATGATCCCAATTCATATGCTTTACAAATCTATTATCTTGCATTCTTTAATCTCCCTGTTTATGTTAGTTTTTTTGTAATGCGAGTGCTGCTTTACTCTTATAATCTATGAATAGAGAGGGAAAGGAGATTGGTAATTTGCCCTGTAAAAGATTAAAATATAAGAATTTTCTTGTGAAAATCAAAAATTATGATTACCTATTGGATTTGAATGCTATGACAATGGGTATTTTCATGGAAATGTAAGATAGACTCTTACATTCAATTGGCAGTAAAGAACACATGCATAGATTGAATGCTATGAGCCGGCTCAAATTCACTTAGAATTTATTCGTAAAATGAAACGTATTTTATTATAAAAAAGAGAAATGGAGAGAATGGATGAAGGGACTAAAAATGAGTTTTCTTATTTTGTTTTTATTGCTATTCATCATAGTTGTATTTGTTAAAAATAACCCATCGCAAAGTAAGCAATCTCCTCAAACTCCTCGAAACGACTATAATCAAAATTATGCTGAGGAAATTGGTGGAAAATTACAAAGTTCAAGCTTTACTAAAGAAGTTTTAGAAGCCTTAAGAGCAGAGGGTTACTTTCCTGACAGCACCGTTGGCTATTTAGTAGATTCTCCTGACAAACAATTTATCGAAATTTATTTACATAATTCTGATAAATTGGATAAAGCGTCGAAGGAAGAGATTCAAATAATTATTAATACTGTCGCGAAAAACAATCATTTAAATTCATTCATTGTCGATATACAGGAAACAAATTAAGGAAACTATTGTTTGCATGAGCATATACCAAGAATCAAGAAGCTCTAAGGACAGTTGAGGGCACTGAAAAAGTCCATAAAATGAATTTTAGCCATGGCGGAAACGATTAATCGTTTCTGCCATGGCTTTTTCTTCGATACCGTTGATTTCCGTTTCGGTGAACGCTTTCCTGGGGGCGAACCTTGAACCTCCTCGTCGCTAACGCTCCTGCGGGGTCTCAAACTGTTCGCTAATCCCCCCAAGGAGTCGCCGCCTATAGCCAATCAACTAATTTTATCGTTTTTCTGAGTTTTTCATTCTTTCCGATTCACACCTAACCCTTTTGATGAGTTAAAAACAAAATATTGTTTGGATAATGGATGGAATGCGATTCCACGATTCGGATGTTCAAATATTTATTACTAAAACCAATTTTTGGTTAGCTCAGATGTAGACCTAGTGGAACGTTTAAAATACGATATGTCGTTTAAATATTTCTTAGATATGGCATCAGAAGAAGATGTTATCGATCCGAGCTCTCTCTCAAAGTTCCGCCGACTTCGTGAATTTGAAATGATCTTGAAGCTATTAAATGAAAAATAAGGGGATACCAAAAGAAAACCGGCACTTTCTGTTTAAAAATCAAACAAAAGTTGCCGGTTTTTACTATTGAAGAACATTACATTTTAAAAACGTAAATTTTTCAGTGCTCTTGGAAAGTTTGGTCTTTTTTTTCTTGAAAATGGGCATATGGTATAATGTATACGAGGAGGTGATTGTCGTGGAAATTTTAGTTTTAGGTGCGACGGGTCGGGTCGGTAGCCATATTATTTCACTTGCGCTACATGATGGACATCATGTTACTGCCTTAGTACGTACACCGAATAAAATGGAAATAAAAGATACAAATTTACACATTACTCATGGCAACGTATTAAATCAACAGGACCTAGAATCTGTAATGTCTGAGATTGACATTGTTATTAGTGCATTAAATACGGATGGCACAAATACACTTACCGAAAGTATGCGATTGATTCTTGAAACGATGAAAAAAGCAAATGTCAAACGAATTATTACCGTTGGTACAGCTGGAATTTTACAAAGTCGGTTAAACCCTGATTTACTTCGTTACCAGTCAAGTGAATCCAAACAGAAGTCCACTTATGCAGCAGAAGAGCATCACAAAGTTTTTGACATGTTAAGCCAATCTGACGTTGATTGGACAATTGTCTGTCCTACATATTTGCCTGATGGAGAATATACTGGCGTATATCGAATAGAACGAAATTTCTTGCCTGATGGTGGAACTAAAATTTCAGTGGCGGATACTGCTGAATTTACTTATCAACAAAGTATAAGTAGTGAATATTTGCAATCCCGTGTTGGAATAGCATACTAAAAGTTAGAAAATTTTTCTTTCCAAGCTTGAATACAAACAATTTGAACAATGAGTTTTCATATATTGCATGATTTCTTTCATGCAATAAGGGGCAGGAGGCTAATGTTATTTCTTGCGAATAGTTACTGTTAGACATAAAAATACTCCCCATAGAGAAAACAGATTTTTATTTTTTAAATCTGTTTTCTCTAGGGGAGCATATCAGCGCTTGAAAAAGTGATGCGATATGGGGTCTTTTTATTTAATTAACAATTATTTTTCATGATTGTTCTTGTCGCTTTTTTTATTATTTTTTCGGTGGCCTTTCCTACAGATTCTTTTTGCCATTTTTCACATATAGCTAGTACCCAATTTACTTGAGTTTTACTTGCATCGTTTAACCAATTACCGACAGAATCTTGAACATATTTCGATGAATCTGCTTTAAGTAAATCTAAAAGGGATAATGCTTTATGTGGTTCTTGCTTAAGGATTTCAATATGTTTTGTCCAAACTCCACGAGGTCTAATAGATTCAACTGCAAAACGTCGAATATTTTCATTATCATCCTTAGCCCACGCAGTTAATAATTCCACACTTTTATCTATATCTTCGGAAAGATCTTCTCTTATTGCCATCCAAGCAATTTCACGCACACCAAAATGATGATCCGCCGCAAAATGTCTGATAAATGATAGTTTTTCCGCTAGAGTTTGTTGGCGATGTTTATTCATAAAGGCTGCCCAACATCTTACGCTATCTGACATATGATTGGAGCAGTATGCCAATATTTCTAACTTTTTTGACTCGCTTTCATCAAACATTACTGTCGTTAGTAAATCACTAGTGGTACGTATCGCTTTCATCCCTGTAAAAGCATTATGATTGGCCATTTCAGTTAACAGTACATCCGATTTTCCCTTCTCCAAATTGAATGACGGTAATACATGCTTCAACAACGTGAAATGATTGACAGCTTGCCATTCAATAAGATTTACGCTCTCTATTAACCCGCGATTTAGCAAATCTAGTACTTCACGTGGGATATCACTAGTCTTCCTAGCGCCTTTTCGACTTTGAACATGTTCATGTATCATTTTGTGAATTCACCCTTGTATTAGTATATTTGTAAAAAATGGATCTGTTTCAATTGTATATTAACTATTAATCCACTTCAATTTCAAGAGGAGGGATGGGAAAGAGATACATGTCTTTTCTTCTATATTAAAAACTTCAAGCAAATATTATTAAACACGTATGACTACTTTAATTAATAAAGTAATCATACGTGTTTTTGATTAGAAGTGTAATTGATACGACAATAAATAGCTTTCGTACGAAGCCACTTCCTTTTTTTATAGCAACTTGAGAGCCAACAATTGCTCCAAAAATTTGAGCAGCTCCCATCACGAGACCGTAAACATAGTGAATCTGATCTAAATACATAAACATTAAAAGAGCAGCAATATTACTACCAAAGTTTAAAAATTTTGCATTACCTGCAGCTTTTAAAAAGTCTGTGCCAATCATGAGAAAGGCGAAAATAAAAAAGGAACCTGTGCCTGGACCGAGGAAGCCATCGTAAAATCCAATCCCAAAGAGAAGAAAAATAAAACCAAGTAATTTTACAGGAGATAATTTCTTAATGGCTGCGATACTGCCCCAATCTTTTTTGAAAATTGTATAGATGGCAATAACAGCGAGCATAAGTAACATCAGTGGTTTTAATATGTCTGGACTAATTAATGTAACGGTCCAAGCACCAATAAGAGCGCCAAAAAATGCGAGTGGGAAAAATTTTGCGACAGATTGCACATCAATTTTTCCAGATCGATAAAATGAAATGGTTGAAGTAAACGATCCGATTGTACCGGCAAGTTTATTTGTAGCGATGGCAGTAGTTGGGTTTAAACCAGCAAATAATAATACTGGTAATGCAATAAGTCCACCTCCACCAACGACTGAATCAATAAATGCCGCGAGAAAGCCAAATAGTATGAGTATCAGTAATAATTGTAAATCTAGCTGCATAAAATCACTCTTTCATTTAGTTACTACTGAAATAGTAACTAAATTATATGAATTTGTAAAGTGAATGTTTTTTCGCTATCTCATACGAAATTTGACTATAATAAAAGAAATGGGGGGATTCACTAGTGGAATTAATTAACCAATTCAAACAACTAGGCTATACAGAATATGAAGCGAAGGCATACATATCACTGGTGCAAAATAATAATGTGACAGCTTATCAAGTGAGTAAGAATTCAGGTATTCCACGTGCGCGTATTTATGGAATACTTGATTTATTAGTGGAGAAAGGTCTAGTTATGAAAGAAGAAACGCCAGAAATAACAACCTATACTGCGATAGCTGTATCCGTGTTTTTACAAAAGATAGAAAAGCATTGGCAATCCAGTTTTATATCCATGTCAAATCACTTAGATTCCTTAGAGCAACAGGAGTCAATAGCGGACAATAAAGTTTTAAGTATTAAGGATAGAGAAACTATCTTAGCTTATTGCCATTCGATGTTAAAAAAAGCGAAAAAACGAGTGCTATTATCGATGTGGGATGATGTTTATGAGGAATTACGGGAGGATTTGGATAGGGCCTCACAACAAGTGAAAGTGCATGGCATTACGCTTCATGTGATGGAACCTTTAGCTACTTTAGATCAACACCGTGTGACGGATTATACCGAAAAGACTACAACGGACCATTGGTTTATCCTATCAATCGATGGAAAAGAGATGATTTATGGACCATCACCTGATAACCGTGAGCTTGCGTTCTTTACAGATGATCCCATCCATATATACTTATTAGAGGATTATATTTGGCATGATGTTCTTGTAAATCGGTTAGTGAAGCGTAGCAAAGATGACCTAGGTGATTGGATTACAAAAGAACGAAATGTTTTTTTCGGAGTTTAAATCTCTTATTTTTTGATTGACGTGTCGGTAAAGTAACCGCTAAAAATAGGGGAACCCGACACATTGAATGTAGTCTTTTAATGTACGGTGTCATGTGAAATTACTTTGTGCGTTTAGCGAGGGAAAGGAACGGGTAATACAATATTACGATTGATCAAAGAAAAAAGGTCTACATCGTATTCATGCCGAGGTGATTCTCTATAGCATTAAAAAACGATGCACCCGGTAATAACAACGCAACAAAAGGAGCAAGATTACATGACAATTACAAGTACAGCAAAAGAGGATTTAAAAGCACTTTTTAAAGAAGCTAAGACAAGAGGGATTTTAAAAATCGATCATAGCGATCGTGTAGACCGTATGAGTGACGGCGATGCACTAGGATTGCTCATTTCGATGCTTAAACGAACGCTATAAGATGTGAGTCGCTCAGCTATTCACTTATTAAATAAAACTACAATGACCAACATAGCAAAGTGCTATATTGGTCATTTCAGACTGTAGACAAACTCAAAAAAATGAGTTTGTTTACAGTCCTTTTTCTTTTAAAATAGAAGGTTCTATATGAACCCGTTGATGTCCGCTACGGTGGACGCTTTTCGCGGGCACGGCTTCAGTCTCCTCGTCGCTACGCTCCTGCGGGGCCTTCAGCTCATGCTATTCCCGCAGAAAGCTTTGCTCTGTAGCGAAAGGCGAATGCCGTCAGCTACACTCGCCTCCTGCGCTCCCATCAACTAGTATACGTCTATAAATTATTGCGGTGATGAATAAGATGACGAAAAATATACATAATGAACGACATGAATTAGAAATGCTGACAATTGGCCAAATGGTGCCTGAAGAACATTTAGTCCGTAAATTAGAAGCTGGGATTGATTGTTCATTTATTTATCCAATGGTTGAGAGTGCGAATAAACGCAAGTTCGAAAAGAAAATAGTGCGCAAAGAAACACGTTCGTATGAGTCAAAGTTGCAGGAAGAATTAAACCAAGACCGTGTTGATCATGGGAAAAAGCCGGTTCCTCCAGAGAAATTCGAAAAGGAAGTAAAAGAAGCCGAAACATCTTCGTCATATTTATACAATTAGACAATTCTATGCACGTCGAAAAGAAAAGAGTAAACGGGTCTTTGCCGATGTAAAAGAAAAGCATGGTATGTATGTGAATTTACCTTAAAATAGCGTTTTCACTAGAATACTAGTTGGAAAATATATGACTAAGTGTAGTGTAAGTGCATTCAATCTAACTAATTGAAGTGGGACAGTTGGTTGGGTAGGGGGCAATAACCAACAATAATTCATTCAAGAGCTAGTAAAGTAAGAAGGCAGCTATTAAAATTGCGAATTTCAAGAAGAAAGGAATTGTATTTGACAATATGTATACGTTTGTATACAATTTGAAGTAATTAAGTGTATACATATGTATACAAAGGAGGGTATTTATATTGAGAGATGAAAATTTTAAAGAATTTAAAAAAGAGGGACATCAACGTGGTGAGCGACACGAGGGAAGAGATGGCTCACATCATCGTGGTGGGCGATACAAAGGAAGAGATGGTTCACATCAACGTGGGCCGAAAACCTTTCGCCGGGGGAGAGCAATTGCCTTTTTAGAAATGATGAATGTGAAGCGTTCGACGATTAAGCAACAGTTAGAGTTGCCGGAGTTCCAATCAATTCAAGCAATTTTAGTGGGTGAATTAAAAGCGATCGATATGATTATCAACGAATTTACTCAATTATTCGAAATCCATGAAGGTGAAGCAATGGATACATCCGGTGAAAATGTAGAGACAGAAAATTCGAAGTTGGGTAGTGAAAAGTCATTCGATAATGGTAAGGAGGAATTAAAGATTAGTGAAAATAATTAATAGTTATATCGATTCATTATTTCAACATCAAGATATTCTTTTGGAGGAGGTTATATCGTCAATAGAAGCACATGGTATGCCTTCCATCTCGGTATCACCGTCCTCTGGAAAACTTTTAACGATGCTTACAGCTATTTCAGGGGCCAAAAATATACTTGAAATAGGCGCTCTTGGAGGCTATAGCGGAATTTGCCTTGCCAGAGGATTTGGTAGCAAAGGACAATTAACTTCTCTTGAATTAGAGGAGAAATACGCAACGTTAGCATACAAAAATTTAACGAAAGCCGGTTTTGGTCATCAAGTATCCTATTTAACTGGACCTGCTTTACAAAGTTTAGAAAAACTGGTCGAGGATCATAAGCGATTCGACTTATTCTTTATCGATGCTGATAAAGAAAATTATGAAAATTATTTAAGTTACTGTATTCGACTTGCGCATGAGGGTGCTTTAATAGTGACTGATAATGTACTTGCTAACGGTAGTGTCGCAGACTCGAATGCTACACCAAAACGTTATACTGAAATGATGAAGAAATTCAATAAAATGGTGGCCAATCATCCTCAACTAGAATCTGTGATTGTTCCGATTGGTGATGGGATGACCCTTTCAAAAGTGAAGATATAAAAGTTTTTTTTCAAAGAGTTTATTTAATTTGGCTTGTGAACATCATGTTAGCCTAAGTTCGTCGCATCCATGCGACAACGGCTAACTGATCTGCATCGTGCAGGCCTAAGCACAAAGTCGAATCCGGACGCAATTATGCCGAGGCATAAATAAGATAGAAAAAATGACAAAAGCATCGAGCGTGTACGCTCGATGCTTTTTGTTGATAGTCTGCGTCTCTTCCTAACAAGAGACTTCTTAAAAATTACGCTGCAGCATTTCTTTTGACAATAGCATCAATTTTTTGACAGTCAATGATAACTGGTGTAGCCGCATCATCATCGCCTACTTCAAGGAAGTAGGCACAGCAATTTCGCGGATCTAAGGATGTGAAATACACACCAAAGACTCTACCGCCGTTTGGAAGGAAAATATCAACTAAAGTTCCTGGCTCAAAGCGTCTTAATAGATTACATACGCAACCGTTACAGTTCAGATTTATTAAAATCCCAGTAGTTTTATATGACCTAAAAACGGTTATGACAATAGAGTCGGTGGTCAATTAGATCATCAATATATAACCTCGTTATGTATGTTGTGAAAAGGACTAAAAAAATACCTTATCTTTTTCAAGTTCCTCTATACGTTTTTCTAATTTCTTGATTTTAGATTCATTCATCCCAGTAAGAACGAATGCTGCTGTTGCAATGGAAATAGTGAGTAATGAGGAAATATCCATGTTGTTAAACCTCCTGATATTAGTTGATGGAATTATACAATTAGGTGCTCTGTGCAACAATGTGAAAGAAATTATTATAGGGGTCACTTCCCTATCCGAAGTGACCCAAACCAACAAATCAGGGAATGTAAGGCTAAATTAGCTTTACACTACTATTACTATGATGTGATAGCTATCTTTGTATAGTTTATTGCCCGAGAAATAGATTTTAAAATAAAAAAAAGCCGCTGTGTTCTCACAAAAGTAACTGTCGCAAGGACTATTTAAACTTTTTAGGATGTTCAACTTTGATTGAAGCTACTTCTCCACAATTTTTACAAAAAGTATAAATGAGTGGAGAACCCAAGGAAAATACAGCGCCTAATGGACGGATAGTTGCATGTCCACTTTGTCGGCCTATTTCACCTTTTGTAAAGGAATCACTACCACAAGCCTTACAGATTAATTGATTGTTTTCCATAGTTTACACCTCATTATGTAATATATGTAAATTGTAGCATAAAAAATGTAGCATGTGACGATAATAGAAATTTCGATTGGAAATAAGCTTGACTATAAAGATTCAAAATGAGGAAAGCAACGATAAAAGGGTCACTCGGGTGAAAGTGACCCTCGTAACAAGTTTCGGAGGCGCAAAGCTAATTTAGCTTTACACTACTATTACTATGTTGAAATCAGTATGTTTGTATAGTTCTTAGTCTATGAATTTTCAAAATAATAATTCAAATCCTGTAAACAAGGACTTATCCAATGTAACAATATTTAGAATAGAAAACTATATTTTCATTCGAACGAAAGAGTAGCCAAAAAGTACTTCTTTTTTTTTGATACAAATTCAAAGAGTTATTTCTTGAAAGTATATCGTGTGCGATATAAAATGATCGTATGCGATATATATTAGGAGGCGAGTTTTAAAATTAAAGAATTTTTACTAGAGAATCAACTATGTTTCGCGGTGTATAAAGCAGCTAATCAATTTACAAAATTATATCGCCAAGTACTGGAACCATTTGATTTGACTTACCCGCAATATTTGGTGCTACTTGCATTATGGGAACAAGATAATCTTGTCGTAAAGCAAATAAGTGGAAAATTGAGTTTGGGAATAGGTACGTTAAATCCGATACTAAATAAGCTTGTCGATAAAGGTTGGGTGAAGAAAGAAACTTCTTCCATTGATAAACGGGCTGTTGTCATTTCATTAACAGAGAAGGCAAGGTTGACAGAAACATCTATTACAGCACAGTTAGTTGAAAAAATGACTCGATGTGATGCATTAACTGAAATTGACGGAGCATTAAGGGTACAGTTACAGAATTTAAACGTGATATTATCTCAAATGAATGATTTGGAGGAAAAAAGATGAGTATATATGACATCCATGTAAAATTAGAAGATGGTTCAGAATATAGTTTAGAGCAATACAAGGACAAGGCCTTACTCATTGTGAATACAGCAACAAAGTGCGGGTTTACACCACAATTTGAAGAATTAGAAGAATTGTACAAGAAATATCAAGCACGAGGATTTGAGGTACTAGGATTCCCTTCAGATCAGTTTAAACAAGAGGTTGATTCAGCCACAGAGGCAGCCGAAGCTTGCCGTTTAACATACGGGGTTACATTCCCAATGCATGAAATTGTAAAGGTAAACGGTAAAGAAGCACATCCTCTTTTTGAGCATTTAACAAGTCATTCAAAGGGATTTTTAGGAAGAAGCGTTAAATGGAATTTTACAAAGTTTTTAGTAAATCGAAATGGTGAAGTTGTATCTCGCTTTGCTTCAACGGATAAACCTAAAAGCTTTGAGGATGAAATTAAAAAAATCTTAAAATAACGAATGTAAGACGAAGATTTGTCATTAAAAGAATTCGGTATAGGCCTGGCGGTAGGACTGTGTAACTCGAATGAATGGGAAATACAGCATTTCTAAAAGGCTATTGGAGAACAACAAATGATAGTAGCACATACTGTTATCGTTTGTTGTTCTCTTTTTACGCAATAGATTATTTGGATTACGGATGAATTGATGAAGCGTTTTAGAAGTTATAATTAGGAAGTTCACATCTAAACAGGTGTGGCTTTTACGATGAATGAGAATGACATTATTAGAATTCTTTATTTATTCATTTAATGATGAATGGTGTCTTAATTAAAATACCTAAAGAGTCACATCTAACCAGATGTGACTTTTTATTTTGCATTTAATAACTATGTGTGGAGGATGATAAATGATTCGGAAGAACGCATACAAGAACTAATCATGTTCAACCAGACGACACAATTGATGGATGCAGTTACGACAAATAGCATTGGCGCGAAATTATTATGAATGCCAATTGTGCAAGGCAACTGGTCGTTATCACAAGGCAGAGAACATTCAGCACTTATAAAAGTAAAGACACATTCATTATCTGTCATTGACTCTAAGCAACTAACAATGCCTATGCATCAAATGTCATACCGATGTGCATGAGCATTTGGCATCAACAAAAGCATTTAGTCTATCCATGAAGAGAGGTGGTAATATGCAATTTACAGATGGCACATGGACATTTGATACAGAAGAGATCGAAGCAGCTGTTAAGAATCCCCAGCGAGAGGGGGATGAGCGAGACATGCTGAATGCATTTGCTCGCTATGCTTACTATCGATACAAGCAGATAAGAGACTGTGTTAACCCTCGTAAGTGTAAATACATGTGGATTGATAAAGTACGAGAACAATTAAAATCACCGGCTAAACTAAGAAGAGTGTGTAATTTATTAAACATTACAGAAGATGAAGTACTTTACATTGTAGCTTTTGTTAAAAAGCACTTGAAGTACGTAAAATAAATACCCCTAGACAATAAGTGTAACTACAGCAGGCAAATATAATACCTGAAGTGAAGGGATTTATTGAATACTATTTCCCATTCAAAAAATAATGAGATCTTTTTTATGGGGTGGGTGTTAGCAAAAATGGTTTCATTGCAATATGTAGAAATAGTTGTATTAACTAAATACTTCATAAAAGAAGGGGCTGTCCCAAAAGTCCTTCAAACAATAACCATCGTTTCCTATATGGTGAAAATGCACTCCGCTTTCCGGGGGTAAGGCTCGCATCAGGGCAATAGGATGTTGGTCACATAGGCGCGGCTCCTGTCGCTCCGTCATTTGAGAAGGAATCTATAAAAGGGTCACTTGGATAAAAGTGACCCTAGAATTAAAATCTGGAGGTGTTAAAATTTTATTTGACTATCATAGCTAATAAAAAATGATTTGTTAGTACATGAAACTAGCGCCGACAATAATAAGAAGAATAAATAGTACAACAATTAGAACGAATGATGAACCACTGTAGTTGTTTCCACCACCATAGCTATATCCCATAGGAATTCCCCTCCTTTCTACAATTTATAATATGTAGGGATATAAAAGTGAGAGGTGTTATTCATCTATCAATATCAAAAAGTCTATAAAAAGATTTGCTGAAATAACTCTTAGTATCAAAAACTGTATTGAATAGCCAATTGCATCAGTTCGAAGGTACTACGAACACTTTTTTTGCATACACTGACATGAAAACATAGCGGGTTCACTTTGCAAAAATCTCGAACAATTAGGTGCTCAGTCATTTATGAATTAAAGATTGATGTAAAGTATGAATTTTGAAATAATTATAGTAATTACGATAAGTAACATATTTAAAGTAATTTAAGTGTATGAAAGAGTTAAGGAAAGGATTTGGTAGGTTGGTGAGTCAATATTCGACAGTAAGTAAACCATTTAGAAGGTTAAAATTGCTAGGGCTAGCTTTTATTATTGTCATTTTATTCGCATTGTTCTCAGGGTTCCTTTATGAGTATATCCGTTATAAAAATGTTAAAAGTAAATACCCACCAGATGGACAAATGATAGATGTCGGAAATAGAGAACTCCATGTGAACATTCAAGGAACCAAAACGAATCTACCACCCGTTGTCATTGAAACTGGAACAGGTACTTGGTCCTATGATTGGGCAAAAGTTCAGAAAGCATTATCAAAACAAACCCAAGTTATCACATATGACCGAGCAGGATATGGCTGGAGTGACCCACCTCCCAATGGATTTTCTGTCGATGCGACAATAGAAGACTTAAGTAAGATTCTCGAATCTTCTAAAATTGACACGCCAGTAATATTAGTTGGTCATTCTGTTGGAGGGATTTATTCTCGTCTTTTTGCAGACAAGTACCCAGAAAAGGTATTTGGATTAGTTCTTGTTGATTCCAGGAATGAAT
The DNA here is from genome assembly GCF_050272295.1 of Lysinibacillus sp. NPDC048646. NCBI lineage: Bacteria > Bacillati > Bacillota > Bacilli > Caryophanales > Bacillaceae > Lysinibacillus > Lysinibacillus sp. NPDC048646. The sequence continues at coordinate 20,489 of NZ_JBNNLZ010000018.1, read as the reverse complement.
ATTTTGCAGAACAAGCTACAGAATTTAATAACAAGTTTTTCGAGACACAAGACCAGACTATGAATCGTATTTTATCTCAGTTTGGAATCGTACGACTACTAGGGGAAAGTATGTTCTCTAATTCTATGCCTGATTACATTTCCGCAGAAAAATATATAAATGTTCATTGGGACGCGCCATTTTTTAAAGTATTAGATGAAGAGATCAAGGAAATTAAAATCTCTGAAAAGTCACTAAAAAACATTCACTCTTTAGGGGATAAGCCTTTAACAATCATCACACCAATGGATGTAGAATTACTTGCTACAGAATTTGGATTTTCGAAACAAGAGGAGAGTAACCTGAACAAGCAATGGAAGGATTCTCAAAAACAATTGACCAATTTATCAACTAATAGTAATTTTGTTTCAGTTCCTAATAGTAGTCACTCTGTTATGTATGACCAACCTGAGGCAATAATTGAAGCAATATTGGACATGACTGATTAAAATAAATTGATTGTGAATTGGACTAAATAACTTTTTAAGGTCCTTGAAGTTTCGCATCTTGTGTTGCCGCAAAAACTAGCGAACATCATGTCAAGATGTTCGCTGTTTTTTTGTTACCTAATTAAACGTAATGAAAACGACGATACTTTATCTCATTAGATATTCTCCGATGATTTATTATAAAAAGTCACTCATTTAAGTTTGAAAAAATGAGTGACTTTCTTCTGATTTATGTTAGTTGGTAGTTGCCTGTAAATTAAAAATACAGGATGTCAACTTTTGCCGGGCTTCCTAGACTCACTGTGGATAATTCGGTAATCGCCTAATAGCGGAAGCTGTCGGGATTCAATATTCTTTAAGCGCAAAGAGCTGTCCATCCAGTGGGGCGATAGCTGAAGCCGCTTTTATGTACTTTACTAATTATGTTTATTTATCATGACCCGATTTATTCATTTAATATAGGTATTTTTATTGAATAATTAACATTACACCAGGACTATTATATCATATCGATCTAGGACTTAAGATGCTTAGTTAATATTTTAACGTTGACATTATAGTTCTTTTGAATAATAATATAATTAGGGTTTTTAGATATAAAGAATTATAACAATGCAAGATATATAGTGGTTTTCGAAAGGGGCAAATTAGATGAAAAGCAAAAGTATTAAGCGACAATTATTGTTTTTTACATTAGGATTACTGTTATTGTCATCAGTACTTAATTCTGTATTAAGTGTATGGATTGTTGGCAAAAATAGTCAAGAAGTTTTAGTTGAGAAAGCCAAGGATCAGGTTTTTGAAATGGCAAAGCAAGTGGAAATGATATTAAATTCAGAGAGCGATCCCATTTCATCTTTACAAGAATTTGTCCAATTAAAGGAAAAACAAGACAATGTGACGTATGCTATTATTATTGATACCAATGTTCAAGCGGTGGCGCATAGTGATAAACAAAAATTAGGAAAAGTGTATGAGGACGACTACACGATAGATGGTGCTAAAAACGGGAAAAACCAATTTACAAGATGGTATGCTGAAGTCCAAGGTATATGGACGTATGACATTATGGAGCCTGTATATAAAGACGGCGAGCTTTATGGAGTTATTGACATTGGAGTGCCTGAAAGCGGCATTAAATCAATTGTCAACTCTGTTCTAAGTTATCAGATTATTACAGGCATCGTAAGTTTTTTAGTCATAGGTGCTTTAATGTGGTGGATTATTGGGCGCATTGTAGCGGCAATTAAAAATCTTGAAAACGTCATTCATCAAACCGCAAGTTTAGATTTTACTGAAAGCCCAGAACTAGAGACGTTATTAAATCGACAGGATGAAATTGGACTCATGTCAAAAGGCATCTCTGGCATGCGGTCGGCATTAAAGGATGTTACCGTTAACATACAAAATACCAGTTTCGAGTTATCGGATTCCTCAAAAATCCTTATGCAAATATCAGATGATACGGTACGTACAACTGATGAAATTAGCTCAGCCATTAATGAGATAGCAAAAGCAACAGAAGAACAGGCTAATGATACAGAAAAAGGTGCTGAACAATTGAATCAACTTTCTGTGAATATTAATAGTGTTATTAATCGTACAGAGAAGATAGCGTCCATGACAGAGGATATTGATTATTTAAGTAATCAGGGTGTGGAAACCGTCAACCAACTTTCTATTTGGTCAGAAAAGAATCGCGTGTCTTCACAACAGGTAAGTAGCATCGTTCAAGAAGTAGATAGAACTTCTTCCGATATATCAAGTATTATTAATACAATTACAGAAATTGCAACTCAAACAAATTTATTGGCACTGAATGCATCTATTGAGTCAGCTCGTGTAGGCGCAGCTGGAAAAGGTTTCGCAGTTGTTGCAGATGAAATTCGAAAATTATCCGAACAGACATCTAATGCCACCGAAGATATTAAGAACAAAATCGCTGCTATTCAAAATATTTCCAAAAGTGCTGTGCAGGAAATTGGTACGAGCCTTAGCATTGTCGAACAAAATGCTAAAGCTACAGAAAATACGAGTGAGATATTTAATACAATAAAGACAGCTCTAGACCAAACGAGTAAAGTTGCGCAAGAGGTGAAACATTTATCTAATGAGATGAATGAACGCAAGGAGCAAATCATTAGTGCAGTTCACAACATATCAGCTTCTGCAGTAGAAACCTCTGCGGGAACAGAACAAGTTTCTGCTTCAGCGTATGAACAGCTAAAAAGTATCGAAACAGTTTCAGAAAAAGCGCAGGATCTAAATACAATTGCCGATACTTTAAGTAGAGAAATGAAAAGATTCACTATTTAATATCAGTGCAAAAGCTATAGGAAAACATTTGGCAATCGTAGAGCTGACCTAGTCGTTTCAAAAAACGAAGTTGTGGTTTTGAACAGAACATTTCTTAATGGAGCTGCTGTGTCAGTGCTATATAAGATTCCATCATAATAAACGCATATACATTTCTATGATATGTTCGGAGTCACATCTAACTAGATGTGGCTTTTTATTAATCACAGCTGGTCGTTATCACAAAGCTGAAAACGTTCACCATATGAAAGAAGTAAAGACACACCATATCTATTAACTGGTATTGAATAAAGTGCGTCTCTAAATAACATAGGAACGCACTTACCAAGTAAAATTTATTCATCTTTAATAACTATAAAAACACCACTAAAAATTAAAATTGTACCCAACCAAAAAGAAATTCCTATTGTTTCTCCCAACAATAGCCAACCCAAGAAGGTTCCGACAATTGGTTGGAAGAAAAAGAACAATCCACCACTAGAAGCATTCATTAATTGTAGACCTTTGTTCCATAATAAAAAACCACCAGCTGTTGAAATAACGCCTAAATAGAGTAATCCTCCTGAAATTGTCGGTTGCAATATACTAAATAGATTTAAATCATTTAACTTTGGTAGAACAAATGGCGTCAATAAAATGACTGCGATCATAGCTGAGTAAGTTGTAAAAACAATTTGTGAATAATGACCAGGAACTTTTTTGACTAATACGGACATCAATGCCCATGTTAATGCAGCAATTAATAAGGAGAAACCGCCTAATTGTTGTGTCCCGTCAATTTGTCCATGTCCAACAATAATGACAACCCCAATTGTTGCTAGCAGGATGGAAATACATTTTTTTGGCGTTATTTTTTCTTTTAAAATAAAGCGTGCAAACACGACCATAAAGGCAGGTGTTGTTGCTGTAATAATTGCACCCATTTGAGCAGTCGATAACATCGTGCCTATTTCTTGTGTGACAATCGATATTGTATTACCGATGAGACCTACAAGAAAAATAATCAACCAGTCTTTTTTAGCTATTTTCCATGATTGCTTCATGCATAAACCAACAATTGCAAGCACAATGACAGCAATCACATAACGAATCCAGACAAGTTCCAAAGGTGGAACAACATCAACCACTACTTTTACAACAACATACATTGCGCCCCAAATACTTGCTGCAAGTGATAAAAACAAGGCGCCTATTACTTTAGTACTCATATTTTCTCCTCCGTTTTTCATAGGTATCTATGTCCTTAACGGAGAAATACTCTTCTACCGTTAAGGAAGAAGGATTGTTGGTACGTCTTGTTCAAATAATGGTGAAAACATCAACTAAATCACTCCATGCTGTTTTTATTTTTATTTAGTATAAATCAATTGCAATCGTTTGAATAGGAATAGTTAAATTGGGTTCAAATTAATCGGGCAGGTATTAAAAAATAATTCGAGCGTAATAAATAAAAAAAATTAACATCCATCGGGGTGTTTTTTGTTTTGCCCTAAAAAGTGAACAGCAAGCGGACATCCTCTTGTTGCTAAATAAACGATTCTTGCTTTCAGAAGGAGATAATACCTAAATTCTTGATGTTAAATAGTGTTTTTTGTGCTATTTTGTTAATGAGGTGATTTTATGGCGAAAGATATTACAATAGATTTTAACAATCTCGGAAGCAAAACACCACATAGTGGACATGATAGACTGAACAACAGTAAAGCCATGAGTAATACAAAAATCACTAAAGAATGCGTTGACAAATTGATTGAGAATATTGACAAAACACTAAGGAAATCCGAGTAACGTCTTTTTGATGTCAAAACAGTATTGAGGTTATTGTACATGCTTTCTGCTCTATGATGGAGCGGCAGGCGAAAATGTGAGAAAGAATGATAATGGCTTATAAACATTGAGATAGGTGTTTGATCGCTAAGCAAAAGTATTTAAATTTGAGGACGATATGGGCAGAGCGAACAGGCACCTACACTAATGGAGGGCACTGAAAAAGTCCATAAAATGAATATTAGCCATGGCGGAAACGATTAATCGTTTCTGCCATGGCTTTTTCTTCGATGCCGTAGATTTCCGTTTCGGCGGCCGCCTTCCTGGGTGGCGAACCTTGAGCCTCCTCGTCACTAACGCTCCTGCGGGGTCTCAAGCTGTTCGTTAGTCCCTCAAGGAATCGCCGCCTACACGCCAATCAACTAATTTTATCGTTTCTGAGTTTTTCATTCTTTCCGATTTACCCCTAACCCTTTATCATGAAAGGATTAATGCAAGGTGTGCTGTCCATGATTTCCAAACAAGAAATATTCACGCTAAGCCCTTATAGGATGCTTTACGACTTAATTGTGCCTAAAGAGAATATGCTTCGTCAAATCAAGGAACTCGTTGATTTTTCTTCTGTTTTAGAGGAGTTAAAAACAAAATATTGTTTGGATAATGGGCGAGTAAGGCAAAATTAAAAGGATTAAGTCCGGTACAATACCGAACTCAATCCTTCGAAGTTACTTAACTAATAACATATCTAATGGTTCACTTCACACATGGTATCTTGTATTATTTTATAGGTACTTTAAGTCCTATGAATGAAGCGATAGATAAAATAGAGGTAACAACACCTAATAAAGTACTCAATTTCTCTAATGGTTTTTTAGCTTTCTCTTTATCACCGTTTTCTATATGAGTTTGGAGTAGTTCAAAATTGGCTTCTGCAATATCTCGTTGTTCATCGGATAGGCATTGAATTTCTTCGTGAAGTTGTTGTAAAGCATTGATAATATCATCAGAATGGCTAGCTTTTCCTTGATTGAGGGTACCGTTGTTTTCAATAGTTATATTCCCTTTGTTTTCTCCAAAAGTTAAACCACCATATTTACTAGATTCACTCATATAACCATCTCCTAAAATTATAGTTAAACTCCCAAGCTTTGATACTAAACCTAATAATTGACTAGAATGTTCTTTTTCTAAGGTATTTATAATTTTTCTTAAACTCTCAGGTTTATTTTGTTGATTTAAACCAACATAAAGCGTTTTGTTATTGTTTTTTTTTTTGAAAAATTTTGTTTGAAATCCTCACTTAATTCAATTATTGGAATAGTGTCTAAAGGACTAATACAATTTTCTGTTCCGCAATACTTACAAGTAATTTCTGGATCAATACGATCAAGTTCATATTTAGCAACAGTTAAAATGTTTCTATTGCATTCTTCGCAGAGAAACTCCAATTTTATGATAAGTGCTTCTTGTTCTTCCAATTCAGATAATTTGTCAATAACTACTCCAAGAGGTAAGTCAGTTATTTTTACAATATAACTATGGTAAAATTTTTCAATTTTACTATTCGCAATTGCCTCAAGTGCATTATTAATCTTTTGAGAAATTTCCCATGGTTTTAAATTGCTCACAACTTTTACCTCGCAGAATAAATTTGTTAAATCAATTTTTCTCTAATATAATGCAATACATGCTCAGACGCGAATACATTGAATTTAAATGTCTTTGTCGTTAAACCAATTCTAATAGAATATTCTTGTACCACTCCACCAACACTATGTTCAAATATTATAGATCCTTTTTGTTTGGCTAGGTAAGGTTCTAAATAATCATATAATGGTAATCCTCTTAGTTCTCTAATACTACCTAATCCTATTGTTTCAAGACCACTTAAAAGTAACATAGTAAAAGGTGTTGTTTCTAAAGTGCCGATGATATCTTCACTATTCAAATTTTGCTCAAGAACGGATAATTCACCCTTAGTATAGTATTCATCAATTGCAGAAAGTATACTTACAAATGATTGACCATGTGTTTCTTCAAATGTATTTACTATTCCTGCTGGTCTTCCTGTAGCATCAATAAGCTTTCCTTCAAGAACATCAACTAAAGAATCAAGAGTACCACCGTATCTCTCTAAAAAATCAAATTGTTTGAATTCATATTCATCATCCACTATTTTGGCTAATCCAGCAATAATTTTCTTTGCAACAGCTGAACTTGCTCGTACTTCGATTATTCCCTTAATTTCATCAATATAAACTGTCGTAATTTCGTGTTTAATGTATTCTCTACGATTAGCTAAAAAGTAATCAACATTAACCCCTGTACAATGAATAAATCTTAAATAATAAGCTTGTGACCCTTCGATTTCGGCAGCAGCAATAATTGTAGGTTCATTTGGAATATTCTCACTGTTGGGAGTAATCACTGTTTCAAAAGGATCAAATGGCATCTTATTAATAATACTTTGTTTAAGCCCCGTTAAACTAGATTGATTTGTAGTTTGATACCATGCTAAAGAAACAACTCCAGAAAAAATATTATTGCTTATTACTTCCAGGGCTTCACCTTCAATATGTTCAAACGCTGTCCACACTCTGCTTGTTAACTCATTTACATTTCCTGTTGATTCTAAAGTCATACCATTACAGATCTCTTTAAGTAGCGCTTTGTTTAATCTATTCAAGTCTTGGGGGAAAATCAAAGATTTAATTGTATTCATTTCTCACCTCTGGAATTATATAGTCGATTTTGTTAATATATTCTATATATTACCATAAAAAGATAATTATTTGTTATGAATGACAAAAAAAGATAAATAAGTATTAATTACACAATTGTCTAGATTAGAATTCTTAATTTCCTTATTTAGAACATATGCACGTAAAAATGATTTATGCCGTTATAGAAAAAAAAACATCAACAGTTTGATTTTTTTATAGGGGGAAAGAGTACCACCAGCGTAATAATCTGCTTTTGCGACACTTTCAAACAGTATCGAAACGAACAATAAAATTTAAAATGAGACAATGATTAACTTCAAATATTTCATTTTAAAAATTCCCATAGGATAATAACCCTGGAAAAAATAAACAGATATTTATTATGTTGGAACTACCGCAGCTATGAGGTGAAATTAACACAAAATGGTAGTAGGCGCATTCCTGTTTGAAAGATTTTCAGGTGCTTGAAAAAAAAGCCCTATAAACCTACGACCAGGTACTCGTGATGAAAATGAGTCCTGGTTGTTTTGATTATTGACTAAATTTACATCAAAAAATTGTAACAATTAAAGCAATGTACACAATATTAAAAGCCAATTATTACACGTTGCCATGCAACAACCGAGATACCTTGAAAATAATGACCATGCAGGAATAGCAACAAAAAAGAGGAACAATCTTGAGGGAAGGAGAGGTGAAAGCCAAGTAGTATTGTTCAATTAAAGGCCATATTGTAGAGTAATTATTGCTAAAATGTCGGTAAACTGAAATGCTTATAGTTAAGCAATAGAGACTTTTTAGAAATTACTAAAAAGGGGGAATTTGATTTGTTATATTATGTAATTGATGCTTTTACAGAAAAAAAATTTGGCGGGAATCCGGCAGGCGTAGTAATCCATGAAAATTTAAACGAAGAGTTTATGCAGAAATTTGCTGCAGAAGTTCGCTTTTCAGAAACAGCATTTATCAAAAAAATAGACAATAAAAATTTTGAAATAAAGTTTTTCACACCAACTTCACAGGCTGAACTTTGTGGACATGCTACCATTGCATCCTTCAAAGCCCTATTAGACAGCCATGCTATTGAAGATAATAATACCTATTATATGAAAACACTCGCTGGCACACTTTCTGTTGAAGTGAATCAATCATTTATAATGATGGAGCAAGCTGAACCTAAGCTAGGAAAAATATTTGATGATTATGATTATTTGTCTGACCTTTTTAAAATTGATAAAAGCCAAATAGGAAATATAAATTTCAATCTAGTACCTCAAGCTGCAAGCACTGGTCTTTGGGATATAATGCTTCCAATAAAAACAAAAGATGCTTTGTATGCTTTAAATCCTGATTTTAAAGCACTTGCTGAATATGCAAAAATCAATTTAGTGGGAGGAGTCCATGCATTTACGCTTGACACAAAAGAAGGAATAGCAGAGAGTAGAAATTTTTGCCCGCTCTACGGAATTGATGAGGAGGCCGCAACAGGTACTTCAAATGGGGCACTAACATATTATCTTTTTAATAACCACGTATTAAATAAATTTAATCAAGAGTACTCCTTCCTTCAAGGATATAGTATGGGCAGACCTTCTATTATCATTACAAAATTAATTAATAAAAATAATCCTAGAGTTATGGTAGGTGGGAAGACAATTATATTGACAAAAGGTAAACTATACTAAACGTCATCTTCATTTACCTGATAAAGTAATCTAGCTTTTTCGCAATCGGGTCTATTACTGAACAACATATGGGTGCGAAACGTTTCCCTATAAATGTTATTCATGAATTGGGAGGGCTGTTATCACAGCCACAACTGATTAACTGAAATTCGGAATGAAACCGTCATGTTGAGCTGAAACGAATTATCTGATACTCCTACATGCATGAACTGGTAATAGACAAGACATGTGTGAAGCTAGGTGAAGTCGACTGAAAAGTACCTAAGTTGCTAAGAAAGGATAGGGTTCTTGATAGGGCAGGATGCTACAAAATGTCTATGGCGAGAATACCTTTCAGGGCTGACAAACTTGCGAACGTACGGGTCTAAAATTGTATTATTTCTGAAAAGGATAAACTGCACAAGTAAAAACAGTCTTCTATAACAATAACCTTGAGTACGTTGTTAATCGAATTTCAAGATACTCCATGCAGTCAGGGAAATGTGCGATAACAGGAGAATTCTTAGTAGCAGAAGAAGTCCATTGTCATCATAGAATCCCTCGCCATATGGGAGGTACAGATGAATTTAAGAATCTCGTAATCGTGCATAGAAATATTCACAAATCTATTGCTATAAATGAGGAGTGAACTAAATATGTATATGAGGAAAGAAACAATTAAAAGGGTCACCCGGTGGAAAGTAACCCTCGGTATCAAAAAAAGGGGATGTGTAAGGCTAAATTAGAATTAACCTACTATAACTATGAGCAACGGATTGGAATGTTAATAGGAGTTATGCAAGAAACTAGCGCCGACAATAATTAGAAGAATGAATAGGACAACGATTAGAGCGAATGATGAATTATTACGCTTGCCATAGTCCATACCATAGTCTTGATTTCCCATAATAACTTCCCTCCTTTCTATAATCTAGAATATGTATAGTTATAGAAAGGAGAAATGGTATTCATCTATTTCCTTTTGAAAAAAATAAATAATCATGTTACGTAGTTTGAGAAAGAGAGTGGTTCGTGTGAAGCTGCATGAAATCCAGTTGAATTAAAAATTCATGATTTTGAATTATAAAAATATTACTGAACGCTTTGAGAAAAAAACTATTAAAAGGGTCACCAGGCTGGGAGCGACCCTTTGGTCATAACAGGAGTGTATAAGGCTGGTAGATTAGCATTGCACTACTATTATAATAGTTTGCAGAAGGGGTTTATGGAGATGATTGTTAGTTGCAAATGTTGAACGCGCTAACCTTCTTTTCATTTCTTACACTTAAAAACTGGAAATATTAATAACCTGTTTGCATGAAAGTTGCGCCGACAATAATTAAAAGAATGAATAGAACAACGATCAGAACGAATGTTGAACTATTGTTCTTGCCATAGTCCATGCCATAGCCTCCACAGTAACTATTATAATTACCTACATTTCCGGAGTATCCCATAAAAATCCCTCCTTTCTACAACCCATAATACGCACAGTTGCTGAAAGGAGAGGGGCTATTCGTCCAATCAATATTTTATTTTTAAAAATAAATAGTCATGTTACGTATTTTAAGGACAATAAAAAAGGGTCAATCGGATGAAAGTGACCCTGTAAAGGAGTGACCTCTTATAACTTAGTCTGCTTCTATTCGGATAGCTTGAATATCTTGACAGTCCACGATAATTGTTGAACCAGGTTCTGTCGTTGGATCATTAAAGAATGCACAACAATCTTTCGGGTCAAAGGTAATAAAAATAACATCTTCTATAACCTGACCTCCAATTAAGAAGAGATCAACTTCAGTCTGAGTTTGTAAACGTCTTAATTGATTACAAACACAACCTTTACAGCGATGGCTGGATTGTTTTTCATGTTTACCACAGGAATCAGAACTAGTTCTAATATTTATAATATCGCCCATTATCTATACCTCCATTTTTATTTTATTAAGGTAATAATAACCTTACTTTATTAATTTATGATTAGACAAAGAAATTTGATTGGCTATTTGTCTATTAAGTAATGATTTAGTTTTACAAAAAAAGAAAATGGTTAATAGACCATTTTAAGATTTCATAAATGTACGTCACAAAGATTTTGTACAGAGTGCGAAACGTTTCCCTATAAATGTCACTCATGAAATGGGAGGGCTGTCATCACAGCCACAACTGATTAATCGAAATTCGGAATGTAAGCCGTCATGTTGAGCTGAAACGAATTATCTAATACTCCTACATGCATGAAATGGTAATAGGCAGGACATGTACGAAGCTAGGTAAAGTCGGCTGAAAAGTACCTAAGTTGCTAATAAAGGATATGGTTCTCGATAGGTAGGGATGCTATAAAGTATCTATGGTGAGAATGCCCGTCAGGACTGACAAACTTACGAATGTAAGGGTCTAAACAATTACTATGCTTGAAAAACATAGTCTGGTTCAATCAGAGTTAAACACCGAAAAGTAACAATGCAGCATATGAAATTCGAGATATTCAACAATGAGAATATAGTTTAACAGGCTCATAGTAAGCACCTAAGGATATATATATGTACAGCTAGGTTAATCGGAACGTTGTAAGCAAGGAACATCCAATCATACGACTATTATCGGGATGGTGGATATAGTGAAAAGTTGAAGAATACCGAAATAGTGATTATTTAGCTACAGACTAAGATGCAATACAATCTAAGTGATAAGTCAATTTCTATCTAGAGAATTACTTCGATTTCATAAAAAAAGCAGTATTTGTATATGTATAAATGCAGCTATAAGTATGACGAATGGAATAAAATTGTTCAACACTTGGAATTAGAGAAAATTGAAATTGAAGGATAATAGACAATTCGAACATACGGCGCAACACAGATGACAAAAAAACTTAGCAGAATAATTAATGAATTTCAAATTATATGAGCCAATATCTAAGCACATCTATTAGATATTGGCTTTGCAGAAGTGCACTTGCTATGGTCGGTTCCAAATAAATGTTGTAACAATATACGGCAAAAGTATGGCGATGACAAAAATGAATAAATTACCATATAACCCTATTATTTTCAATTTTCCTTTAGAATACAACAAAGCTAAGATAATCCCTATTATAGGTCCTGTAATTAATACGCTTCGCCATACTATACCTGGAACAAGATCAATATTAAACATGGTTAGTGCATAAAAAAGTAAGTTAAAGATAAAAACATAAATTGATAAATGTTTCATAGCTAGGCTCCTTTTTGATTTCAGACTATTTATAATATACGTATAATACTGTCGTTAAGTTTCGATCGTGAACTTTTTATTTTTAATGAAGAAGCTTATTGTTAATACGAACTGTTAGGAATTTGAGACGTATTCCGAAATAATGTGCATTAGAAGAAAAGGTTCTTCTTCAACTAATGGGGTGCATTAATTAAAGATCATTGAGTTGCATAGGCAGCTCTTTTTTCTTTTATTGAACTAACGAAGGGAGTTTAGTTGAAGAAGGAATTAAAAACTTATGTCTTCAAAGGAACATCTTTGACGCAAAGATTAAAGGCAAATCCATAGACGGTTTCCTAAATAATTTTAAAATTTTTGAACGAAATGAAGCATTGCTGAGTCTAATTAAGGAAGGAGGCGAAAAGGATGGAATTTGAAATCGTGCAGCGTGCTATTCGTGGGGATCATCAAGCGATACTTTCACTTATTGAAATGGATGAAGATATTTTATATCGCATGGCTTTTACATATCTGAAAAATGAGCAAGACGCTTTAGACGTGATGCAGGACCTGGTTTACAAGGCACTGAAAAAAATGCATACCGTTAAACAGTACGAATATGCCAGAACATGGCTCGTGCGCGTCTTAATCAATTGTTGTAAAGACCATTTGCGAACACGCCAACCAACCGTTCCAATTGAGGAACATCACCTATATGAAGGGGCCATCTATTCTGATATGGAACGGTTATTGGAACATTTATCCTTGTCGGAGCAGCAACTCGTCTATATGAAATATTTTCAGCAACTAAAAAACAAAGAAATTGCTGAGCTAAATCAAATTCCGGAGGGTACTGTAAAGTCTAAGCTTCATCACATACTAAAGAAGCTTAGAAACTTCGCTGGAGAAAAGGAGGACTGGCTATGAGTAAACTACCGATTGACGTTCCAAAGGAGAAACTTCAACAAGTTCGGATGGATATGTTTCGTAAAGTTCAACGAGAAAAAAGAGCAAAGAAGCGCATTGTTTCGGTTGCAATAGCCTCTTTGTTTTGCTTAAGCCTTTTATTTTCAATTCGTGTTTCTCCTACGATTGCTAGCCATGTTGCAAAAATACCTGGCTTTCAAGAAATTGTATCAGCGGTTGTAAGAGATAAAGGGATAAAAGATATTGTGGATAATGAATACTATAAAGAAATCAATGTTACGCAGTCTAAAAATGGCCTATCGCTTACATTGCAAGGCGTGATTGCAGATAGCTCGGGATTAGTACTTTACTATGACGCCGATGGCTCATTTGATATTTCGGAATTACAGTTGGAGGAAGTTCAATTGTTCCAAGGGGACGAAAAAATTAAAGGCGGAGGTTCATTTACAAGCAATCAATCACATCAAACACACATCTCTTCTTCAGTAGAATATGGTTTTTCAGAGCCTTTCGCTTATACTTCAAAGGATTTTAAAGTGGTTTTTCGTTTTTATGAAAAAGATAAGGGGAACATTGAAATTACGATACCGTTTTCACTACAAAACGAAATCGTAAAGGAGAAAACTATTACTGCGAATCGTACTGTAGATGTCGAGGGTCAGAAATTTACGATTACAAAAATTCACCGTTCTCCATTAAAAACGACACTCGATATTGAAGTAGATGAAGCGAATACGATGCAAATTTTATCGCTTGATGATATTGCGGTCGAAACGGAAAATGGGGAGCGAAGAGAAGGCATTAAATACGGCATGGCAATGGACAGAAATATTCACGACGGTAAATTCACGGTATATTTGCAAAGTAATTATTTCCATGATTCAGATTCACTCAAAATATTAATTGGAGCTGTTCATGCCGTTCCAAAGGGCGAGGATTTTATCGAAGTTGATTTTGGTACAAAAGAAGTACTCACGAAGCCTGATTATTTGGATTGGGATATTTCTGTAACGCAGCAAAGTGTATCAGTTGCTGCAAAGAAATGGGATGATAGAACGCGACATACGTTTCTAAATAGCGCTGTAAAAGCAGATGGCACGACGTTAAAATATACAGGTGGCTCGTTCTCAGATGATGACCAGTACCTATTTGCGACGGAGAACTTTGAAAATTATGATGGCAAAGCAAAAATATATCTAAGCTATTACTTCAATCCTATTGGAAAAAATATTGAACTGAATATTCCATTGAAATAAAGTACAGGTGTTCAAAAAGGCTCTCCTTTTTGAATATCTTTTTAATTTTTCCATATTTATTGTAATATTCCTGTATTGGCTTTGGGGAAAGCCTACCGAATAACATGCTACTAGGTTATCTTGATTACAGTATGTGCTGAAGTTATCGCGATTGGAAATGCAATTTCAAACGGAGAAAGATACTTTGATACAATTGTTGCCGTTAGACATCCTTATTCTGTTGAGAAAAATAGAGAGTTAAGAGTAGTTAGTCCATTATTCGTAAGAGATTTTTAGCTATGCCTTTATTAACATTTATTTTTCTGACATTATTTAGTGAAAATACAATATCTTAAATGGTAAAAAATAACTTAGTTTATTAATATTCAGACCTCAACCGACTCTTCGTTGAGGTCTTTTTAATGCACTTATAAATATTGTCATCTTATCACCATGTCATTCGAGAAATATTTTATTCGAATTAATATGATTATTAATAGTCAATAGGGTATTTCAATAGTGGATTACTTGTACATGTAAGGGCAAGTAATCCATGTTCCGCTTTTTTTTATAAGAAACTGAACCCTTGACTTAAAAGCTGCTTTCTAAAAGATTGTTGTTATTCAACTAACGAGGAAGTTTGTGGACATAATATATCAAAAACCTCACACAATAAAAAAAAGTAATTTTGTGGGCTATTTTTATGATTGCCGCTACAAAAAATGCAAAGGTGGAGAACTAAAGATCCTCTGACAGAAAAACATTATTTTCATCAAGTTTTTAGGTTAGCAGATGGAATCGAGGAGTTTTTTGACCGTAATTCCAATTGTTAATTGAAGGTCTCATAAAACGATGATCTTGTTCCACAATTTTTTTTAGATACTGTATTTGTCGTACTTGTATGCCTTGTCGCATACTTTTTTTTCTTTTAACTATTGAATCGCAAGTTAAAAAACTGTTATAGTGAAATTGTTTGTCTGACGTCTGACTAATTATTTTCTCGTTAAGATCTTTGGCTGTTCTTCAAATTTCGATATTGGAACATAATGAGCGAAAGAATGACTTTGTAGTCTGGGTTCGAACGCCCGAAAATTATCATTTATATTTATGGAGGAACTTATGAGATACTTAATATCCTTTTGTGGATTGTTACTTGTTTTTGCTTTAGCTCTGTTAATGAGTAAAAACAAAAAAGAAATAAAATATAAAAATATAATTATGATGTTAATCATCCAATTTCTATTGGCAGCATTACTGCTAAATACAAAATTTGGTTATGTTTTAATTAAAGGAATAACAAATGTATTTGATCATTTATTGTCTTACGCAAATACGGGCATATCATTTGTTTTTGGAGGTTTAGCGAATATAGGAGAATATTCCTTCTTCCTAGGTGTATTATTACCGATTGTCTTTATATCGGTATTGATAGGGATCTTGCAGCATTTTAAAATTCTTCCTTTCTTCATGAAATGGATAGGTTTCCTATTAAGTAAAGTAAGTGGCATGGGGAAATTGGAATCCTATAATGCTGTTGCTTCTGCAATGGTAGGTCAATCTGAAGTATTCATTACTGTAAAGAAACAATTAGATAAGATTGCTCCACAGCGCATGTATACATTATGCGCATCAGCAATGTCGACCGTTTCGATGTCAGTTGTTGGAGCATACATGACGATGATTGAACCAAAATATGTAGTAACGGCAATTGTGTTGAACTTGTTTGGTGGATTTATTATTGTTTCAATCATTAATCCGTATACAGTAGAAGAAAGCGAAGATATCTTAACGATTGAAGATGAGCATAAGCAATCTTTCTTTCAAATGCTTGGAGAATATATCATGGATGGATTTAAAGTAGCCATCATTGTTGGCGCTATGCTTATCGGTTTCGTAGCATTAATGGATTTAATCAATTCACTATTTGAAATGATTATCGGTATATCTTTCCAAGAAATATTGGGTTATATCTTTGCACCAATCGCTTTCCTAATGGGTGTACCATGGGCAGATGCTATTTCTGCCGGAGGAATTATGGCCACCAAATTAGTAACAAATGAATTTGTTGCAATGATAAGCCTTGGAGAAGTAGCTAATTCTATGAGTGCACATACACTGGGCATTATTTCTGTATTTCTTGTATCCTTTGCAAACTTTTCATCTATCGGTATTATTTCTGGAGCAGTAAAAGGGTTGAATGAAAAGCAAGGGAATGTAGTTGCTCGTTTTGGCTTAAAGTTGTTGTATGGGGCCACACTTGTTAGTATTTTAACGGCTATAATTGTTGGTTTGGTTATTTAATTTTAAAAAAGAAGCAGTTGTTGCTATATCGTTTGAACTGCACGCCAATAGTTAGACACATCTATGGGGGGCAGTTTGAGGGAAATACAGTAGGCACGATGCTCGTTGGTCGTTTTCTTATTACCCTTCATGCGATAGAGCTTCAGCCAATCAGGATTAAACTCATCGCATGTCATTTTTGCATCAAAGGTATATGCTTTTTCAGTTCGGCAATTGCTTTTTCAACTCTTTCTCGGGTTTCTCCTTTATTTTTACCACTACGGGTAATTTAGCGACGTTTACCTGTGGCTGGATTATGTGGACCCTCACCTGTACAACGCCCTGTCTTCTTGTTGATCTGCACGAAATGCATTAGTTGTCACCACCTTATTGGATTGCATAGCAAACGGACGTGTCGGATGTTCCCTTTGAAAAGACACTCAGTGTAATAGCTGGGTGTCTTTTGTTGTATTTGAGATTTTTAAAAAATTCTAAAGTATATGTTACTATAATAGTTACGCGCTGTTAATTTAAAGAAATAGAGGGGATTACTATGAATTTAGAGTTTGTATTTACTGATTTTCCTATATTTGAGACTGAGCGTTTCATCTTACGTAAAGCTGTAGAAAAAGATTGTTATGATATTTTTGAACTTTATGCAGATGAAAAAGTGGTTAAATATATGCCTTTCACTCCATTTACTTCTATAGAAGATGCAATCAATGAGTTGAATTGGTATGATAAAATTTTCAAAGAACAGACAGGGTTACGATGGGTAATTGAAGAAGCTGAGTCCAATAAAGTAATTGGAACATGTGGGTTTTTAAATTATGAAAGAGCTCATAATCGTATAGAAATCGGATATGATCTAAATCCAAGTTATTGGGGGAAGGGCGTTATGAAAGAGGCATTAGGCTGTATCATGCATTTTGCCTTTAGTACGATGCATATAAATAAAATTGAAGCGAAAGTTGAACCGGAAAATAATGCATCAATTATTGTTAGAAAAATTGAATTTTTATAAAGAAGGCGTTTTAAGACAACATGAATTTGAAAATGGAAAATATGTTGATCTTGCTATCTTCTCTCAATTAAAAAGTGAATATAAGTAAAAGTTTATAGTTATATAGCTAAAACATTTGGGGAACCGAAGGGTATGTCATTTACGCCTTCAGATGCTACAGGAGGTACACCTTCGATTAATATTTGGTTAAATAACAAAAAAGAAGAAATAAACGAAGAAATGTTTCAACCTTTTATTGATTATTTACAGCATGAATTGAATGTTGAACATGCAGATGTAACTTTTTTGTATGATAATGAAACTGAATGATGGGGTATGGAATTTTAAATAAAGCATGGGGATATATTTTTTCCATGTTTTATTTTTATTTAACCTTCGAGTTAAACAATGCCAAATTAAAAATAGCTTAGCACTAACGGAAAAAGGTGTTCCTTCCATCCTATTTAAAAATATTTGTTAAAGATAAAGTCTGTTTTCTAAAAGAATGTCACTATTCAACTCCCATGAAAGAACATAATCATCTTTCATTTTCTATGGTGAGGTGCTGATTTTTGCGCTTCATGGATGGCTAACGAGGCAGAGTAGTTGAACAAGGAATAAATGTAATCTATGCTTATACAAAAACAGCAGATTTCAAAGAGAAAGAGCTAATATTTGTAAAGGGGATTGCGGTATGACAGAATTTTGGGAATCAAGTTTTATAGAAAATCAAATGATGTGGGGATTTGAACCTTCAGACTCCGCCATCTTGACAAAGGACTTTTTCCTTGAAAAGAGCGTTAAGGATATATTGATTCCTGGTATTGGATATGGTAGAAATGCAAAGGTTTTTATTGACAATGGCATAGATGTTTCAGGTATTGAGATTTCAAATACAGCGATTGAATTGGCAAGGCAAAATGGGCTTAACATTAGTATTTCTCATGGTTCAGTAACGGATATGCCTTTTGATAACAAACTTTATGACGGTATTTTTTGTTATGCACTTATTCACTTATTGAATAATCACGAGAGAGAGAAGCTTATTAAAGATTGCTATAATCAGTTAAAGCCAAACGGATATATGATTTTTACTACTATTTCAAAAGAAGCCCCAATGTTTGGAAAGGGCAAACAACTGGGTAAAGACTATTTCGAGATAATGGAAGGGGTAAAAATGTTTTTTTATGATTCTGACTCGATAAAACAAGAATTTGGAAAATATGGACTGATAGAATTTTCGGAAATTGTTGAGCCGCATAAGAATATGGAAAATAAGCCTCCTTTTAAATTTATAATGGTTAAATGTAAGAAAGAAATATAAAGATAATCATACAAAAAATATAAAAAGTGAATTGTTAGGTGATAGGATGTAGTTATGCTAACGGCTGCTTTCCTTAAATAATAGGAAGCCTTTTTTATGTAACAATCGGGGCAGCATCCCAGTAATATATGAGTGAAAAATTTCCAAACATAAAGACAGAGCTAATTCTACACATTTTGTAGATTGACTTTGTCTTTATGTTTTAACAGCAACAATCTTTGGAAAAACAATGCACAGGCTGTTAAAGAAGGCTTATTCAAGCTTCACATTTGAAGGAATTACAGAAAGGTTCTATGACAACTGATTATTTACTTGGTTTGTACATTACAATTCAGCAACGACGAGATAAATAAGTAATGAAATCCTTACTCTTTTGATTTAAAATGTGTAACATATAACTTACTTGGAAGAGGTGGAAAAATGTTTCCTATTTTAAATACTGATCGATTAGTGTTAAGAGAACTTACAGTTAATGACGCCCAAGCTATTTTAAATTGCTTTTCTAATCCTGATGTATTACGTCATTATGGGCAGAACCCATTGACTAGTTTAGATCAAGTTAAGCAAATCATTAATAATTTTTCAAAGAACTTTGATGAAAAGCGTGGCATTAAATGGGGAATTGAATTAAAAGGGCAAGAAGGTATAATTGGTACTATTGGTTTTCAGGAGTGGTCAACTGAGCATAAAAGAGCTGAAATAAGCTATGCACTTTTTCCAGAGAGTTGGAGAAAAGGGTATGCAATGGAAGCCGTTAATAGAGTAATCTCATTTGGCTTTCAAGAGATGGATTTAGTACGGATAGGGGCAATTGTTTTTACCGAAAATGATGCTTCAAACAAGCTGTTAACAAAAGCAGGCTTTGAAAAAGAAGGCATATTAAAAAAATATATGCATCAAAATAATGTTCCATTTGACACTTATATTTATTCTTTAATAAAGTAAAAATTATCCTAACTCTTATAAAAGACAAGATCCCTCGGGGTGTTTTTATTTTGCCTTAAAAATTGAGTATCCAACACAGTTTCCTCCTCTTCGATTCTTCGGTACTTGTTTTTGAGGTCAAAATTTATTGAGGTTTTGTACAATTTTTCGTTCTGGATAATATATGTTAAAATAGTTATTAATTACATAAATGCGAGTTAAATAATAGTATCAGGGAGGATATTTATGAAAATAGTAGATAATAGATGACTTTGAATTATATGGTCAAATTGAACAAGAAAAATTTTGTTCTAAATGCAAGTTTAATTTAGCATATTACGATGATTTTGATGCTTATTTTTGTCCTAAATGTAATAGTTGGACTGAATCAACATGTAGTGACCCTAATTGCAAATATTGCTCTAATCGACCAGAAACACCTTTAACTCACAAATAGCGTAATTAAACTCCCATGAAAGAACGTAATCATCTTTCATTTTCTGTGGTGTAGTATTAATTTCACACGACATGGATGGCTAACGGCGCAATTTAGTTGTGCGAAATGTTTCTAGTTTAAATTGAGAATGGTCACATTACTCAGGTAAAGGCTAGACAGTTCCTTTCGGAACTGAAGGGTTATATC